>CAYMFV010000050.1:0-12437 GCA_964389745.1 uncultured Planctomycetales bacterium
GCCGTGGCCGCCGAGAAGGCGATCGAGGTCTGGCGAACCCCCGTCCGGGTGGCACGCGCAGCCGGCGGCTACCGCCTCCGGTCCGGCGGCCGGGAAGTCCAGGCCCGCCTCCTGGCGGTGGCCGACGGTGCCCTCGGCCGGACCGCCCCGTGGCTCCGGGAGCCGGCCCGCCGGCCACTCCGGCCAGGGCGTCTCGGCCTCCGGGCCCGCTTCCGGGAGGCTCAGCCCCTGGACCGGGTCGAGGTCCACCTCGGGCCCGGGGTGGAGGTGTACCTGACCCCCCTCCCGCGGCGAACGGTGAACGTCGCCGTGCTCCTGGACGAGCGGCTGCCCGGCGGGGGCGGGAGCGCCGCCCTCCTGGAGCTGGCCCTGGACCGGCTGCCGGCCGCCCGGGAGTGCCTGGGCGAGCTCGTGACACCCCCCGCCGCCCGCCGCCTGGACGCCCCCCGGCCCCGCCGTGCAGCGGACGCCTCCTCCTTCCTGCTGGGCGACGCCCTGGGGGCAGTGGACCCCATCCTCGGCTGCGGCGTCGCCATCGCCCTGGCCACGGGCCACCTCGCCGGTCGCCACGGGGCGGCCCTCCTCCAGGGCGCCGACCCCGTTGCCACCGCCCGCCGTTACGCCCGGGCGACCCGGCGGGAGACCCGGGCCCGGCAGCACCTCGCCGGTCTCCTCCTGGCCTGCGCCCGGAGCCCCCGCCTGGCCGGCGCCGCCCTCGGCCTGGCTCGGAGTGCCCCGGTGCTGGCCCGGCCCCTGGTGGCGGTGGCCGCCGGGACGCTGTCGATTTCTTGAGACAACCGGCCTTGTCGAGCGAAATACTGGTGCTCCGCGCATGGCACCCTCCTCCCCTCGTGCCAGCTCCGAGGCTCCGGTGCTGGCCGCCGTTGCTACTGCCTTCCCCGAGCACCGGGTAGGCCGGGACGAGACCGTCGCCGGCCTCCTCCGCCTCTTCCCGGACGAGGACCCGGCCTTCCTCCGGGGCATCGTCGAGCGCTCGGGGGTGGAGCAGCGGCACACCGTCGAGCCCCCCGAGGCCATCCTCCAGCCCCGGGACTTCACCACCCGCAATGCCCTCTACCGCGAGGTGGCCCCGCGGCTGGCCGCGGCGGCCGCCCGCCGGGCCCTGGCCGCGGCTGGCTGCGAGGCCAAGGCCGTGGACGCCGTGGTGGACGTCTCCTGCACCGGCCTCATGATCCCGGCCCTCGACGTCCACCTGGCCGGGGACCTGAACCTGCGCCCCGACGTCCTGCGCCTGCCCGTGAGCGAGAGCGGCTGCGCTGCCGGCGCCCTTGGCCTCGGGCTCGCCGCCGGCCTGGCCCGCCGGGGCATGCGCGTCCTGGTCGTCGCTGTGGAGCTCTGCTCCCTGACCCTGGTGAAGGAGGACCGCACCCGGACCAACCTGGTCTCCTGCGTCCTCTTCGGCGACGGCGCCGCGGCGGCGGTGGTCACACCCGGCCCCGGTGCCGTCCAGCTCCTGGCCAGCGGCCACCACCTCTTCCCCGGCACCCGGCACGTCATGGGCTTCGACGTCGGCAGCCACGGCCTGCGCATCGTCCTCGACCGGGAGCTGCCCGCCATCCTCCGCCAGGGGCTGCAGGCGGTGCTGGAGGGCTTCCTGGCCCGGCACGGTCGGTGTATCGAGGACGTGGCCCTGCACCTGGTCCACCCGGGCGGCCGGAGCATCCTCGACTCCTACGCCGGGATGTTCGGACTGGAGAACGGCGCCCTCGGACCCTCCAGGGAGGCCCTGCGCCGCTACGGCAACCTCTCCTCAGCCTCCATCCTCGCCGTCACCGAGCTGGCCCTGGCCAACGGCCACTGCCCCCCCCCTGGAGGCGAGGCCCTGATGGTCGCCTTCGGGCCGGGCCTGACCGTCGAAATGGGCCTCCTCGCCTTCGCCTGAGCGATGCTCCTCCCCGTCCTCCTCCTCGTCCTGCCCGCGCCCCAGGCGCCTTCCTTCCCGGCCGGCGGCTACCAGCGCTTCGCCGTGGATGCCGCCGCCAGCGAGGTGGGCTTCGACGGCACCTCGACGCTGCACGACTTCACCGGTCGCACCCGTCGGGTCGGAGGCGAGCTGCACGTACACGCCGCCAGCCCGGCCACCACCGCCGGCGGCACGATCTGGGCCGACGCCGCCGGCCTCGACACCGGCAGCGAGGGCCGAGACGAGAACATGCGCGAGAAGCTGGAGGTGGAGCGCTTCCCCAGGATCCTCTTCCACCTCGACCGGCTCGAGGGCGAGCTGGCCGGCTGGCAGGGCGAACTCACCGCCACCGGTCGCTTCGAGATCCACGGCGTGGCCCGGAGCCGGCGCTTCCCGGTGAACGTGGCTCCGGAGGACGGCGGCCTCCGGGTCCGGGGCGAGCTCCGCTTCAAGATGACCGACCACGGGATCGAACCGCCGATGGTCGCCGTCATCTCCGTGGACGACGAAGTCCGGGTGTGGTTCGACGTGCTGCTGCGTCCGGTGCCTGCGCAAGCCGTACCGGTGCAGACCTGGCAGGTGACCGTCCTCCGGGAGACCTGGGCCAGCGGCGGCGATTCCCGGCGGGAAGAGGTCGCGGAGGAGCTCTACCTCGGCCCGGACGGCACGCTCCTCTGGGTCCGGCCGGCCGCCGGCGAGCTCCTCCGGCTCGGTGGGGAGACAGGAGCGGAGCCCCGGCGGGTGCTCCTCGGCAGCGCCACCGGCGCGCCGCTTCCCCCCCCCTGTGACCCGGCATTCGCCGAGAGCCAGGAGCGCCTGGCGAGCCTCGAGGCGAAGCTGGCGAAGCTTCCCGAGGCCCGGCGAGCCCGGCTCCAGGAGCGCCTGGCCGCTACCCTGGAGCGTCTCCGGGCGGCCACTGCCCTGGCGCCGGCTTCTGGGCCGGCCGCGGTGCTCCAGGACGGTGCTGGCGTGCGGCTCCGCCTGGGCGACGTGGACTGGGTGGTCCTGGCTGGCCTCGAAGGTAGCGCGCCCTTCCCGCCCCTCCTCCTCGGTCTGGAGGGCCTGCCGGCGGCGGTCCGCAGCCGTCTCGCCGCGCTCCGGGGCATCCCCCGGGAGGTCACCCTCCGGGGCGTGAACCCGGCCGGCGCCTGGACGCTGCACCTCGAGCTGACCCCGGCGGGGAAGGCCACGCTGCCATCCTGGGTCCTGGACACAGGCTGGTGGCAGGCCGGCGGGCGCTGAGGCGCGGGGTCTTCCGCCCCGCGGCCGCCGGGCCGGGCCCCACCGGTGTGGAACTGGGAGCGATTCCATGGCAACCGCTTCGTCTTCCCCACTATTCCGGCGCGGCCGGGTCTCCTTGCATCTGCCGGTACCAGGCGCGCCCGGCCAGCTGCAGCCATGCGCCTCCTCCACCTCTGCCTCCTCGCTTCCCTCGGCAGTGCCACGGTTCGCGCCCAGTCTCCGGACCAGGTCCCGACCGTCGCTGTCCAGACCAAGGCAGCTGTCGCGAGCTTGCCCAAACCAGCCTGGCTGACCACCTGCATCGTTCTCCTGCGATTCCTACGGCAGCACCTGGACCTCGGCCACGGAGCTCAGGGTGAGGACGCCGTCCGGCCGCGTGGGGTCCTTGACCACGGCCCGGGCGTACACGGTCTGGCCCCGCAGGGCGTCCGGGACCCGGAACGAGAGGCGGGCGTGGCCCTTGCCGTCCAGCGTCCCGCGCAGGGCCAGCTCGCCGCTGGTCTGCCGGGTCAGGTAGGAGTCGGCCAGGTGGGTGTCCCACCGGCCGACGTGGATGCCACCGTCCAGGGGCGCGAAGGCCGTGGAGAGAAGCACCTGGAAGTCCCGGCCCGGGCCGGCAGGGATGTCCAGGTCGAGGCGGAGCTGCTGGCCAGCGGCGACCTGCTCCGGGGCCACGAGCGTCCGCCGGCCCAGGAGGACGCAGTGGGCGCCCTTCTGGCCCCCGCCGATGTCCCAGTCGTTGGCGGTGACGATGACGCTCATCTCGCCGTAGCCGTCGCCGTCCACGTCGCCGAGGAAGGAGAAGACGTTGGCACGCGGGACTAGATCGTCGCCCGGGAACCAGGGCGCGAGGTCGGGCGCGATGGTCTCGCGGCGGAGGAAGGAGCCGTCGCGCCCCGAGAAGACCCACACGCGGTGCTCGCGCGGGATGGTGGGATGCAGGTCGAACTCCCGGACCACGTCGTACACCTCCGGATAGCCGTCCCGGTCCGTGTCCCCGACCCAGCCGATCCGCGGCGAAAAGTAGAGCCCCTTGTCCGCGTTGGGGTTCTCGAAGCTGGGATCCAGGCGACCGATGGGGTTGAACCAGATCAGGCTGCCGTCACGGGCGCTCAAGGTGAGGAGCTTGCCGGGATGACCGATCCCTGGCGGCTGCCAGATGAAGAGGTCGTCGAGGCCGTCGCCATCCAGGTCGGGGACCTTCACCGCGTACCGGTCGAGCCAGCCCTTGGGCGAGTCCTGGACCGACCAAATGGTCTGGCCGTCCTTGCCGGACACCGCTTCCCAGGCCCAGTCGTAGTCGGTGGGCCCATGAAGCACCATGACTACATCCAGGTAGCCGTCGCCATCCAGATCCTGGCGCCGGCCCGTCGTCATGCCCACGGACCCCACCGTCAAGTCCTGCCAGTAGCGGCTCCATGAGACCGTTGTCCGTGCGCCGTCCACGAGTCCGAAGACTCCGTAGCGGGCCGGCGGAATCTGGAAGGTGTCCGTAGCCGTCGAAACAAAGCCGAAGTCATCCCATGCGTCTCCGTCAACATCGCCTGCCGGAGTTGGAAACGCCCACGCAGTGATTGCTGGCAAAGACCCGGGAGGAGGAGGCAGCGAGACCGTAGCCAAGTAGGAGAATGGCGACAAGGACCAGATCTCCATCTCTCCACGGTACCACCAAGGTGCCGGATACGCGTGAATGAAGGCCACTGCGAGAGTGTTGCCGTACCGCAGGAAGGCCATGGGGCCATCTGGCTGCGCGTACGTCGACAACTTGAGGCCCTTCCATGGATCCCAGTGGTCCAAATGCTGCAAGGTCCCTCCCGAAGCCACGCGCAGGATCGGGGTAGGCACGCTCTGCGTAAAGGAGACCTGGTTGGCTTCCATGTAGAAGTCAGCGTAGCCGTCGTGGTCTACGTCTCCCGCTGTCCAGGGCCATACCCACTTCAGCGCAGTATCCGGGTGCGTCGGTGTCGGAGGGATCACGGCATGCGGGACCCAGTCCGAAGACTGGGCCCCGACCGTCGCAGTACAAACAAGCGCCACTGCCCACGGGCGAAGGAAGAGCATGTCGAGGTCCTCCTAGTCGGCTTGGTGGGCGCCCTTGTCGCGCTCCTCAGTAGAGGGGTCGGGCCGAACCGCACCAAGGTAGTCATGCGCCGATTCGGGAGCCTCGAGCGGACTCAGGTAGTTCGGCGTCTTGTCGAAAGCGAGGTAGTTGGCTGCAACGGGATCAAGGAGGAACTGCAGCGGATCAACAGAGCCGTAGTTGCTTGGCCCGACGAACGGAGCCTCGAAGTCCGTGTACCAGGCATTCACGCTCTCCCCATAGGAGTCCTTGCTCCGTAGCCCTCGCACATACAACTCCGTGTCCACCCACGGCCCGAGGGATCCCGGATCGAGTGTCGCCAGGGCGGCCAGCCCCGGCCCGAAGTCGGGGTCCGTCGGGTCCTTCCCCTGGAAGATCGAGTTCCACAGCTTGGTGAACAGGTGGATCTCGTCGTTGTTCGGTGCCGGCCCGTACTCCAGCCAGTGGAACTTCCGGCCTGCGCCCGCGCCGCTGACCTCGATATTGAAGACGCCACCGGCGGCCGGGTCCCCGTTGCCCACGAAGGTGCATTGGACGACGGGCGCGAGGAGCGTCGTGTACTCGCCCGTCTCCGCGTGGTAGCCCTCCTTGCCGTTGTTCCAGACGAAGGTGTTCGTGAAGCGTACGCTCGCGAAGTTGCTCGAGTTCTGGTAGGCGTCGGCCAGGCCGAGGTACACGCCGTGCTCGCCGTTGTTGTTGATGGTGCAGCGGTCCACGACACCCTGGCCCTGGGGCACCGTCACGCCCGGGAAGTTCCGGTAGAAGTGCCGGTCGCCGGCGTGCCAGATCCAGGTCCCGCCGACCACGCCGCTGCTGGACTGCATGCGAATGCCATCGCGACCGTTCTGGTAGATGTCCACCTGGTCGAGGCCCAGCCGGCAGCCCGTGGGTTGCGTCATCTCGCTGCTGAAGTCGCCCCCGGCCACGTCCAGGGAGATGCCGTCCCGAGCGTTCTTGCGGATGACCGCACTGGTAGCCACAAGAGACAGGTAGGACTCCTGGGGCTTCAGGTAGATGCCGTCGGCCGGGTCGCCGGCAGGCGGCTGGTTGGAGCCGTACTGGTAGCCGGTCTGCTCGATGACGGTGCCGCCGTTGAGCACGACCTCACCCCGCGTGTCATTGATGCCCAGGCCGTAGATGCTGTAGTCCCGGAAGCGCTTCAGCGTCGTTCCCGTCAGCTCCACCCGGATGCCCGCGGAGTAATCGTGGATCGCGGCGCCCGTACCGCGCTGCAGCTCGAAGTGGACCGCCTCGTGCCACCCGGCGGACGTCGGGCTGTCCGTGGCCCAACCATCGAGAGTGCTGCCGTTGAGGGACAGCACGACCTGGGAGATGGGCACCTGGAACGGCGGGACGTCGAGGTGCTCGGCTCTCTGACCACCCGCGGTGATGTGGAACAGGGCACTCGGCATCGTCGTGAAGGCGCCGTCGAGGGCCAGGTTGTCCACGGTGATATCGACCTGCCCCGGCTCGAGCGCCTGGTTGGTCTGCTGTGCGTCCAGGTAGAACCCGTACTGGGGCGTCCTGTAGGCCGGCGGCGTCACCCCGGAGTCCACCGTGATCGTCTGGTCGGTCACGGTGCAGCTCTTCAGCGACAGCACGACCCGCCCGCCCAGGTCCGCCGCGGCGTCCAGGGCAGTGCCATTCCAGGCGAAGTACACGCCCCGGACGAGGGCGTCCACCTTCTTGTCGCCACTGGCGACCACCTCGATCCCCTCGGGCGCACCGACGAGGACGATCTTCTTGAGCTGCCGGGTGAGGGGCGTAGTCGAGGTGGCCTCGAACTTGAAGAGCCCGCTGACCCCCGTGGCCTGGGTGCTCCAGACATAGACCGGCTTCGAGCCGGTCGCCTGGATGGTCACCCCGCCTGGAACCGGAATGGGGAAGCCCTCCGGCTTGCTGTCCGGGTTGCCCGGATGCGGCTGGCTGGCGTCGGAGTAGCCCGCGGGCTTCCCGTTCCAGGTCATCCCGACCACGAGGATCGTGTCACCCGCCTGGGCCACCGCCGCTGCCTGGCTGATGGTCGCGTAGGCCGGGATTCCGCTGGAGTTGCCCGTGGTGCCGTCCACGACGTACGTCTTCTGCTGAACCGCCGTCAGGTCTGCTGCCGGCCCCAGGAGGGAGGCCAGGCAGAGAGAGAAGCAAGAATCGTGCCAACATGTGTCTCGGATCCTTCTCGGTTGACTGTGCAGATGTTGTGAGAGATGCCTGCCGGAAGCTCCGGCCATCCAGTTGCCGCCAGCATAACACCGGAAAACGTCCGGTCACCCTTTGTCTCGCCATCTCTTCAGAGCTCCTCGGGTGCCGGGTGCCGTGGAATCCAGGCTCAAGTCCTCCCCCGGAAATGGCCGATGGAACGGCGGTGGGATCGCGCCTGCTCGCCGGTCTGGGGGGAATCCGGACCCGGCTCCGCCGCACGGTGGTGCCCGGAACGGGGGCGCTCCGGGACACCGACGCCCTGGTGGCGGACGTCTGGCGCCGGGCCCACCTGCGCTTCCTGCCGGCCTGGGCCGGGCTGTGGGTCCTCCTGGCCGCGGCCGACCTGGCCCAGGCCGCCGCCGGCCTCCCCCTGCCCGCCGGCCACGCCGTCTTCCTGCGCTCCACGGCCCTCCTGGCCGTTCTTGGCCTGGGCGCCCTGGCCGCCCGGCACCCCCGGGCCGACCACCGCTTCCTGGCCGCCACGAGCCTCCTCCTCCAGGCCTGGGTCGGCGGCGACCTGGCGGCCCTGGCCGACCGGGCCCTGGGGATGCCCGCCTGGGCCGGCCTGGTCCTGCTCCACACCCTCCCCGCCGCCTTCCTGCCGGCCCCGGCCCCTGCATTCGGCCTGCCCCTGGCGGCGGCCCTGCTCTTCGTCCTCCAGTACGGGGTGGTGGCCCGCCTCTTCCTGGCCGCCCACCCGGCCATGGTCCTGCCCCTCCTGGCCACCGCCGGCGCCGCCGTGCTCCTGGCCGCCGCCGGCCGGGCCCACCAGCACCAGGCCCTGCGCCGCAGCCTGCGCATGCACCGGGCCCTGCGCCGCTCCGCCCGGGAGGCCCGACAGGCGGCCCGGGCCCGCTCGGCCTTCCTGGCCAACGTCAGCCACGAGATCCGGACGCCCCTCAATGGCGTCCTGGGCATGGCCAGCCTCCTGGAGGGCACCTCCCTGGACCCGGAGCAGCGGGAGTACGTGGAGACCATCCGGGCCTCGGGCTCCGGCCTCCTGGCCCTGGTCAACGACATCCTCGACCTCTCCAAGATCGAGGCCGGCCGTCTCGAGCTGGAGCGCACCGAGTTCTCGCCCCGGGACGTCCTGGCCAGCGTCGCCGAGCTCCTTGCACCCGGTGCCCACGCCCGAGGCTTGGAGGTGGTGGTCCGGGTCGCCCCCGCCGTTCCCCCCCTCCTCCGGGGGGACCCCCACCGTCTCCGCCAGGTCCTCCTCAACCTGGCCGGCAACGCCGTCAAGTTCACCGAGCGGGGCGAGGTGGAGCTCCGGGCCAGCCTCGAGTCCGCTGGCGACGGCCGGGTGCGGCTGCGCCTCGCCGTCCGGGACACGGGCATCGGCATCCCTCCCGAGCAGCAGGCCCGCCTCTTCCGTCCCTTCACCCAGGCCGACTCCTCCACAACCCGGCGCTACGGCGGCACCGGCCTCGGGCTGGCCATCGCCCGGCGGCTGGTTGGGCTGATGGGCGGGCGCATGGCGGTGGAGAGCGCTCCCGGGGCCGGCAGCACGTTCTGGTTCACTGCCACCTTCGAAGCGGTCGCCGCCCGGCCCACGCCCCCCCCCACCGGCCTGGCCGGCCGCCGGGTGCTGGTAGTGGACAACAACGTGACCTGCCGAGCGGCCCTGGCCGAGCTCCTGGCCTCCTGGCAGGTGGAGGTGGAGACCGCCGCCACGGCCGAGGAGGCCCTGGCCCGGACCGGCGCGGCCGCCGCCTCCGACCGGCCCTTCGCCGCCGTGCTCCTGGACCTGGACCTGCCAGGGGCGGCCCGCAACGGCCTCCTCCGCCAGCTCCGGGCCCGCCGGGCCGGGCGTCGCCTGCCCGCCGTCCTCCTCTCCACCCCGGGCGCGGCCGGCGCATCCCGGCCCCTGCGGACCGGTTCCCGGACGGCGGTGGTGGCGAAGCCGGTCCGGGAGGTGGCCCTCCGGGAGGCCCTGGAGGCCACCCTCGGTGCCGGCGCCCCCGAGGGCGAGGCCGCCGCCGCCCCTCCCTCGCCGACGGGCGCCCTGGCGCCCCTGGCGGCCCCGGCTCCGGTCCTCGTGGCCGAAGACCACCCGGTCAACCGCCGGCTGCTGGGACGGATGCTCGCCCGCCTGGGCCTGGAGGTGGTCTTCGCCGAGGATGGCGTCGTCGCCGTCGAGCTCTTCCGCAAGCGCCGCTTCGCCCTGGTGCTCATGGACTGCCAGATGCCCCGCCTGGACGGCTACGGCGCCACCGCCGCCATCCGCCGGCTGGAGGCCGAGGCCCAGCGGCCGCCGACGCCGATCCTCGCCCTCACCGCCCACGCCATGCCCGGCGAGCGGGAGCGCTGCCTGGCCGCGGGGATGGACGACTACCTGACCAAGCCGCTGACCATCGAGACCCTGCACGGGGCCATGGGGCGCTGGCTGCGGCGCCAGCAGATTGCCTGAACCACGGCGGGGGGTGGTGCGTTCTCCGGGGCCACCCGAGAAAGCGGAGAGCCCCCTGTCATGATCGCACCGGTCATCGCGCTGCCGTTGTGCCTGCTCCAGGCCCCCCCCAACACCCCGACCGACCCACCGCCCCAGGAAGAGCCCGGCAAGAAGGACGAGAAGCCGGCGGTCCTCCCGGAGGTGGTGGTCATCGCCACCCGCCACGAGGCCGAGGTCCAGGACGTCCCCCGCTCGATCACCGTCATCACCAGGGACGAGCTGCGGGAACGGGCCCCGCGGACCGTCGCCGAGGCCCTGCGCTACCAGCCGGGCATCTGGGTCCAGAAGACCGGCCACCTGGGCGGCGCGCCCGTCATCCGCGGCTTCATGGGCAACCAGGTCGTGTACCTCTTCGACGGCATCCGCCGGAACACGGCCGGCCTCTTCGCCGGTCCCAACTCCTTCCTGCAGAACATAGACGCCCTGGACGTGGACCGCGTCGAGGTGATTCGCGGTCCCGGCTCGGTGCTCTACGGCTCCGATGCCATCGGCGGCGTGGTGAACGTCATCAGCAACGAGGAGCTCGGCTTCTCCGAGGCCCTGGGCTGGGGCGGCCGGGCCCTCGGTCGCTACGGCAGCGCCGACCACGAGACCAGCGCCCGGCTCGAGGGCTTCCTCACCTCCTCCGACTTCAACGCCTTCTTCGGTGCCACCCGCCGCAACTTCCAGGACCTGGAGTCCGGCCGCGGCGGCGGCCTCCAGGTGCCCTCGTCCTGGTACGAGCACAACTGGGACGGCCAGGTCGGCTGGAACCTGGGCAACGACCAGCGCCTGGACCTCTTCGTGCAGAGCTTCACCCGCCCCGAGGGCCGGCGCTTCGACCGGCCGAACTGGATCCAGCGCAACGACCGGGACCTGTTCAGCCTGCGCTACCGGGGCGAGGACGTGGCCTTCGCCGACACCGTCCAGGCCACCGCCTGGTACCACAGCCAGGCCAACTTCATCGACGAGAAGTGGTGGGACTCCGACTCCGTGGACCGGACCGTCGGCGTCGATCTCCAGGCCGGCACCCAGGTCGGGGACGACCTCCTGGTCACCTGGGGCCTCACCGCCTACCGGGACACCGTCAGCAAGTCGAACCCCCAGAAGGGCACCGAGGACCCCCAGGTGGACTGGGTGGACAGCGCCGTCTTCGGCCTGGCCGAGTGGACCGTGGTCGAGGACGTGGATGTCAGCCTGGGCCTGCGGGTGGACCGCTTCACCCTGGACTCCACCGCGCCGGCCTTCGGCAAGCTCGACCCGAACGTCCAGTCGGCCATCAACAACGGATCCCTGTCCCTGGCCGACCTGAACCTGGACCGCACCGACACCGCCCTGACCGGTGGTCTCGGCATCGACTGGTCCGTCACCGAGGCGGTGACCGTGTACTCCCACGTCGGCCGGGCCTTCCGGGCGCCCAACAAGAGCGACATGCTCTCCTTCGGCGCCTTCACCTTCGGCTTCAACGTGCCCTCCCCGAACCTCCGGCCCGAGTCCTCCTGGACCTACGAGGTGGGCGTCAAGTCCCGGACCCGGGACTCGGCCGTGGCCCTGGCCGGCTACCTCACCACCGTCTCCGACGGCATCGTCTCCCAGCCGGGCACCTTCAACGGCTCGAGCTTCATCGACCTGAACGGCAACGGCGTCCAGGATGCCGGGGAACAGGTGTACGTGAAGCAGAACTCGCCCGACGACATCGTCGTCCGGGGCATCGAGCTCCAGGCCGTCCAGTACCTGCCCGAGTCCTGGGTGCGCCGGGTCCTCGACTACGGTGCCGTGTCGGTGTACGGCAACTTCACCTGGATGCGGGGCAAGGACAAGGGCACCGGCGAGCCCCTGGATCGGGGCATCCCCACCAACGCCGTCCTCGGCCTGCGCTGGGAGGACAGCCGCATCCCAGGCATGCGCCGCTGGTGGCTGGCCTTCGAGAGCTGGATCGTCGACAGCTTCGACCGCATCCCCACCTCCCGCTACAGCGACGTGGCCTTCCGTTCGGACCCCCAGGATCCGAGCTCGCCGTTCCTCGCCCCCGGGCCCCGGGTTCCCGGCTTCACCCTCTTCTCCTTCCGGGGAGGAGTCCGCCTGTCCGAGAACGCGGACCTCACGGTCGGGGTCGAGAACCTGACCAACGAGCTCTACCGCGTCAAGGACTCCCGCATCGACGGTCCCGGTACCAATGTCGTGGTGGCCCTGGAAGTCCGTTTCTGACACCAGTCCCACCTTCCTCCGGGGAGCTCGCGTTGCCAGGGGGCGCGCGGGCTCCCTCCTTCTCCTCGCCCTCCTCCTGCCCGGGCCGCCGGCCACCGCCCAGGCCGCTCCGCCCCCCCCCGACGAGGAGCCGCTGACGGCCCTCTTCCTCGGCGCCTGGGACCGGGCCCAGCCCCTCCTCGAGCGGGCCGCCGCCGAGACCGGCTGGCAGGTCCGCTTCGCCGGCAGCGAAGAGGTCGGGACTGTCACCGTCGGCGAACTCCTGGCAGCGGACGTCGTCCTGGTCCTCAACCTCCAGCCCGAGACCGTCCCGGCCCTGGTCCGGGCCATGCAGGCGGCCCGGGAGCAGCGCC
>CAYMFV010000051.1:0-12385 GCA_964389745.1 uncultured Planctomycetales bacterium
CCCCGACCAGGGCGTGCCGGGTCCGCTCGTGGATCTCCGCCGCCCGGTTCCGGACCACGCCCTGGAGGCGTTCCCGGAGCTCGCCGAAGGCCTCCTCCCAGGCGAAGCCCCTGAGGCGCTCCAGTCGCCGGGCCTGGGACTCGGTGCGCTCCCGGTCCTGCTCCAGGGTCTCCACCTTGTGGGCCAGCTCCCGGACGCTGTCCCGGGCGCAAAGCTCGCCCAGCTCTTCGAGCTGGCGCCGGGCGTGGCGCAGGCTGTCGCCCAGGAAGGCGACCAGGTACTCGTTGCTGTCCAGGTAGCGGGTGAGGTCCCCGAGGAAGGCCTCGAAGTCGGCCTGCTTCTCGGGCGGCGTGTCGTGGCCGGACACGTCCCCGGGCTCGGGGGTGGTGTGCAGGTCCTCGCCCCGGATCCGCCGGGCGGCGGCCTGGAGGAGGTCCACCGGGTAGATGCGCAGGCGGCCCTCCTCGACGGCACCCTTCAAGGCCGCGCCCATGGCCAGGTTCTCGAAGGCCTCGATGATGCGCAGGGGGTCGTCGTGCTCCAGGCTCGGCACCAGGGAGCCGTCGGGCCGCAGGTCCTTCTTGGTGGTATCCAGGTTGACCACCAGGAAGATGCGGCTGAACAAGTCCAGGAGTTGGGAGAACTCGGCGAAGACCTGCTCCAGGAACAAGTTGTCGGTCTTGACCACGAAGATGGCGCAGGCAGCCGCGTCCCGGAAGTCCCGGGTCATCCGGTCGTAACCGAACTTCATCCGGGTGTAGAGGCCCGGGGTGTCCACCAGGACGGCTCCGGATCTGGCCAGGTGGCCGGCGGGCAGCTTCACGTCCACCCGGCGGATGGCCTCGGGGAAGTGGACCCCGGGGTCGAAGTCCTCGCCCCGGGCCTCCACCGCCCGGATCTGCTCGGCCAGCTCGGTGTGGGCCCGGACCAGGAGCAGGCGCATGGCCGCCGGGTCGGTGAAGGTCTCGGTCTCGCCGCTGTAGCGGGTGACCTTCAGCTCCCGCTCCTCGGAGTCCTGGACATAGACCATGCAGGGGTAGGCCGGCAGGCTCGTCACCTCGCTCACGTAGGACGCCGCCATGGCGTTCATGAGGGTGGACTTGCCGCTCTTCAGGGGCCCGAAGATGAGCACGTACGCCTGCTGGCCGGCGACCTTGTCGGCCAGAGCCTCGAGCTGGTGGCGGACGTCCCGGATCCCCGGGAGGATGTCCCGGACCGGCAGCTCGGGCGGGGCACCGTCCAGGCTGTCGGTGGCATCCCGGAGGGGCTCGAGGAGCGGCCGGACCGCCCCCTCGAACTCTTCGCAGAACTGGCTGAGCAAGGTGCGCATGGTGTCAGGATTATGCCCGTTTCCGGCGGCGGTTGCCACGCGGCGCCAGGGACCAGCCAGGGACAAGGAGAGCCCCTTGTCCCCACCGGGGCGCCCGTCAGGTCGGGCGCCGTGGCTCGACCCGCGGGAGGCGGTCGATCTACGGCACGACGTCCACCGGGACAGGCACGGAGGCGACCCGCAGCCCCACGGCCGGGTCGTAGCTCACCGCCGCGAACCACGTCCGCCGGCCTGTGTAGGACGCCAGCCAGCCTGGCGGGGCGTCGAGCCAGGCCTGGGCGCTCCCTCCTGGTCCCAGGACTCCCTGGGTGTCGTGGAAGAGGGGCGGAGGAGCCTGGATCATCCGCCGCGTCAGCGCGTCGAAAGTGAGCGGGATACAACCGCCCGGGACCTTCCAGGGGTCGGTGCCGGCCCAGGAGGCCAGGAGGGCGTAGCTCGCTCCGGTCTCGCCGTCCGGGAAGTCCAGGTCGAAGCGCACCCGACCGCCCGCCGCGGCCGACAGCGCCCCCACGTCCACCTGGAGGATGGGGTTGAAGTCGTAGACCAGGACCGCGCCGACGTCGTGGTGTCCGTTGACGTCGCGCCCGGGCGAGCCCAGGCAGAGCTCCGGTCTGCCGTCCCCGTTCCGATCCTCCCCACCGGCCACCGCGGCTCCCAGGCTGTCCCCGGGCTGGCCCTCGAAGCGGTGCAGCAGGGTGCCGCTCCTGCCCGAGAACAGGCTTGCCGAACCCGCCACCGGGATGGCCAGGAGGGCGTAGGAGTCGGCTCCGACGAGGAGGTCGGCATGGCCGTCCCCGTCCACGTCGCCCGCTGTGGCCACGGCGATCCCCAGGTGCTTGTCGGCACCCGGGTCCAGGAGCTGGTGGATCTGCCGTCCGGAGGAGCCCGAGTAGACGAATGCCGAACCGACACCCGTGGCCCAGAGGGGACCACGGGCACCCGCGACGACGTCGGGGACACCGTCTCCGTCCACGTCGCCAGCCACAGCCACCGACGCGCCCAGGTGGACATCGTCGGCCTGGCCGTCGAAGCGGTGGAGGACGGCGCCGCTGGCACCGGAGAACACGAGGACGCTGCCTGCTCCATACCGGCCACCAGGCCGTGCCGAGGGTGCGCCGGCGATCACTTCGGGCCGGCCGTCCCCATCGAGGTCGGCACCGCCGGCGAGGGAGGTGCCCAGGTACTCGCCGCCCTGGCTGCCGTCCCAGCGGCGGAGGAGCTGGCCGGTGGCGCCGGAGTGGAGGAACACGGAGCCGGCGTTCGGCAGGCCACCGGGATCGGCATCGGGAGCTCCAAGGAGGTAGTCGGGGATGCCGTCGCCATCCACGTCACCGGCCTTCGCCACCGACCAGCCGAGCTTGTCGCCTTGCGCCAGGCCATCGTGGCGCCGGAGCAGGGCGCCCGTGGCCCCCGAGTAGAGAAGGGCAGAGCCGCTGTCTCCCAATCCCGCCGGGTCGGCGACGGGGGCCCCGGCGAGGAAGTCGTCGTGACCGTCTGCGTCCACGTCTCCGACGGCGGCGACCGACCAGCCCATGTGGGCGTAGGGGGCGGGACCGTCGAGGTGGTAGAGGAGGGCGCCGCTGCGGCCTGCGTGGACGCGGACCGAACCGGCGAGCTGCCAGCCGAGGCTGGTGACGTCGTCATAGGGCACCCCAGCGATCAGGTCGGGGAAGCCATCGCCATCCACGTCGCCGGAGACGTCCAGGGCGTAGCCGAAGTGGCCATCCATCCTCTGCCCGGTGACTTCGTAGAGAAGCCGACTGTCACCACCGCAGGACTGCCCGGCAAGGTCGGCGACCGGAATCAGGGAGAGGAGGATCAAGAACGCGGGCCAGATCCCGCCGGGAGCGGGCGGCCCAGGGCATCGTCGTCTCAGCATGCGCAGCGTGGGGCTGCGAACAAGGGTGCTTGGATGGTAGCAGGTGCTGGTGGCTCGTGGCTAGGCTGTCGGTGTGCCCCGCCGCGTCGCACCTGCGGCCCTCGCTGCCCTGCTCGCCCTCGCCGGCTGCCACCTGGCGCCGCCGGCGGCGCGGCCGGAGGGGCCGCCCAACCTCGTCCTCATCTTCCTGGACGATGCCGGCTGGGGCGACCTGGCCTGCTACGGCAACCCGGTGATCCGGACACCGGTCCTCGACCGGATGGCGGCCGAGGGGATGCGCTTCAGCCAGTTCTACACGCCCTCGCCGGCCTGCTCGGCGAGCCGCTACGCCATCCTCACCGGGCGGGTGGGGCCGCGCTCGGGGCTGCCCTGGGTCCTCATGCCGGAGTTCGAGGGGGGGATCGACCCGGCCGAGCTCACCATCGCCGAGGCGCTGCGGGACGCCGGCTATGCCACCGCCTGCTTCGGTAAGTGGCACCTGGGCCGGTCGCCGGCCTTCCTGCCGCCGGCCCACGGCTTCGACGAGTTCCTGGGCATTCCCTACAGCAACGACATGCAGCCGCCGCAGTGGCCGTCGCTGCCGCTCCTCCGGGGTGCGGAGGTGGTGGAGCTGGACCCGGACCAGAGCGCCTTCACCCGGCGTTTCACCGCGGCAGCGGTGGACTTCATCCGCCGGAACCGGGAGCGCCCCTTCTTCCTCTACCTGCCCCACCCAATGCCCCACGTGCCCCTGCACCCGGGGCCCGACTTCGCCGGGCGCAGCCTGCGGGGCAGCTACGGCGACGTCCTCGAGGAGCTGGACTGGAGCGTCGGCCGCATCCTCGACACCCTCCGGGCCGAGGGCCTCGCCCGAAACACGCTGGTCCTGGTCACCAGCGACAACGGCCCGTGGATCCTCAAGGGCCGGGAGGGGGGCTCGGCCGGCCCGCTCCGGGACGGCAAGGGCAGCACCTGGGAGGGCGGCGTCCGGGTGTCGGCCATCGCCTGGTGGCCGGGCCGGGTCCCCGCCGGTCGGGTGGAACGGGCCGTCGCCAGCACCCTGGACGTCCTGCCGACCTTCCTCGGCCTGGCGGGAGTGCCCCTGCCGGCCGGCCGGGAGCTGGACGGGACCGACATCGGGCCCCTCCTCCTCGGGGGGGGGGAGGTCGGGGTGCGGCCGCCCCTCTTCTTCTACGGGCCGAGGAACCGCCTGCAGGCCGTGCGGGACGGGCCCTGGAAGCTGCACCTGCGAACCAACAGCCAGGTCGGCGCACGGCCCTTCGAGGGCCGGGTGCCGCTGCTCTTCCACCTGGAGCACGACCCGGGAGAGATGGTCGACCTTGCGGCTGGACACCCAGAGGTGGTGGCCCGGCTGCAGGCCCTGGCGACGGCCCAGGAGGCCCGGGTGGCCGCCGAGGGACGGTCGCGGTAGGGGAAGACGGTCCGTGGAACTGGCCGCTGCGCCCCCCGGGCAGCGGTTATCCTCGCCGAGCGTGGTGATCCGCTACCAGGAGCCCCTTTACCGGCCGCCCTCCGAGGCGCGCAGCCTCATCCTGCAGGTCACGCTCGGCTGCAGCTACAACCGCTGCACCTTCTGCGGGATGTACCGGGACCGGCGCTTCCGGGTACGGCCCCTCGAGGAGCTCCGGGCCGAGATCGCCTGGGCCCGGGAGCACCTGGGGCCGGTGCGCAAGGTCTTCCTGGGCGACGGCGACGCCCTGGTGGCCCGGGCCGACTTCCTGGAGGCCGTGCTGGACGCCCTCCGGGCCGCCTTCCCCGGGCTGCAGCGGGTGAGCGTGTACGCCTCGCCACAGGCCCTGCAGGCCCGGACGGTGGCAGAGATGACGCAGCTGCGGGAGAAGGGGCTCACCCTCTACTACCTCGGCATCGAGAGCGGCCACGACGAGGTGCTGGCCCGGCTGTCCAAGGGGGTGGACGCCCGGGAGATGATCCGGGTGGCGGGCAAGGCCACGGCGGCGGGCGTCAAGCTCTCGACCATGATCCTCCTGGGTGCCGGTGGCCGGGAGCTGTCCCGGGGGCACGCCCGGGAGTCGGCCCGGGTGGTGAACGCCATCCAGCCCCGCTTCCTGAGCACCCTGGTGATGACGCCCGTGCCCGACACGCCCCTCTGGGAGGCGGGCTGCCGGGGCGAGGTGGAGGAGCTGACGCCGCTGGAGCTGGCCGCCGAGCTCCGGGAGCTGGTGGCGCACCTGGAGCTCCAGGGCTGCATCTTCCGCTCCAACCACGCCAGCAACCACCTGGCCCTGGCCGGCACCCTGCCCCGGGACCGGGAGTGTCTCGTGGCCCTGCTTGACCAGGTCCTGGCCCGCCCCGGGACGGCGCCCTTCCGGCCGGAATGGGCGCGGGGGCTGTGAATCCAGGCGGCGCCCGGTCCATGCCGTAGGATGGACCTCCCCCTGGATCCTTCGCCATGCTCGCCACCCTCGCTCTTCTCCTCGTCCAGGTTCCGCCGGTTGCGGATCCTGTCACCCCCCTTCTCGCCGCGAGTCTCCGCAACGGCGGCGCCGAGGTCCTCCGGGTCGGCGCCTGGTTCGAGCTTGAGCCCGGGGTCGACCCCCGGGAGGTCCTGGCCCTGACCCGGGCCGTCACCGGCGACCTGACCCTGGCCCGGCAGGCGGCCTGGGACACCGCCCGGGCCCGGGTGGCGCCGGTCCTGGACCGGGCCACCGCCTGGCTCGCCGCCCGGGGGGTGGAGGTGGAGCGCCCCAGCGAGCTGGCGCCGGTGCTCTTCTTCGACCTGGAGGTGGCCCGGCTGCCGGAGCTGGCCCGGACGCCGGGGCTCCTGGCCCTGTACCCGTCGATCGAGTACGAGCCGGAGGACAACTTCGTGGAGGGGGGGGCGGCGGCCGGCACGGGCCTCGAGTGGAACGACGACGCCTCGCCCACCTCGCGATTCGACGCCGTGCACCGCCGCGGCATCACCGGGGCGGGCTCGGTGCCGGCCATCATCGAGGCCGACGGGGCGACCACGAGCAACCCCTACCTGCCGTCGGTGGTCCGGAAGTCGGGGAGCGGTACCGGTTCGCACCCGACGGCCATCGCTGGGATCATCGCCAGCAGCCACACCACCTACTATGGGGGCGCGCCCGGGGTGAGCCGGATCCTGTCGGCGAACGCCAACTCCTGGAGCGACAGCGCCCTCATCGCGGCGGGGGACTGGGCGATCCAGAACGGGGCGGACATCCTGTCCTGCTCCTTCGGCTTCGACACCAACCTGCAGATCGCGACCCTGGACCGCTACTTCGACTACGTCATCCGCAACTTCGGCGTGCTGATGACCAAGTCCTGCGGCAACAACGGCGCCAACGGCAACTGCACCTCGCCCTGCCTGGGCTACAACATGATTGCCACCGGCAACAACGAGGACGGCGACAACTCCTCGTGGCGGGACGACGTCATGCGCTGGTCCTCCTCGACCCGGAACCCGGCCGGCCGGGAGAAGCCGGAGATCTGCGCCGCCGGGACGAACATCACATCGACCACGACCAGCTCGCCGTGGGTCGGCTCGGTGGGGACAGGGACGTCCTACGCGGGACCGAAGATCACCGCCCTCGGCTGCCTGCTCTTCGAGGAGGACCCGGCGCTCAAGAGCGCGCCGGAGGCGCTGAAGGCCATCGCCATGGCCTCGGCCTGGCACAACATCGAGGGAGCGGCCCTGGTCTCGGACCGGGACGGTGCCGGGGCGATGGACGCCGGGGCGGCGCACCGGGTGGTGAAGGCGCCGCGCTACCTGGCCGGCCTGGCCACGGCAGCCCAGGTGACGGGTGGCAACAGCATCGACTTCACGGTCTGGCTGAATCGGAACGACCACACCCGGGCGGTGCTGTGCTGGGACTCCCATGCCAATGCGAGCTACACGACGGACCAGCTCCTGGCGAACTTCACCCTCGAGGCCTACGACCCGCAAGGGACGCTG
The DNA here is from genome assembly GCA_964389745.1 of uncultured Planctomycetales bacterium. GTDB lineage: Bacteria > Planctomycetota > UBA1135 > UBA1135 > UBA1135 > CAYMFV01. The sequence goes on from CAYMFV010000051.1 coordinate 7,126, forward strand.
GTGGCGTCCTCGAGCCTGCCCCAGTCCTCCTTCGAGATCCTGGAGTTCACGCCGGCGACGAGCGGCAGCTACCGCTTCGCGGTGACGGCCGCCTCCTACGGGGCCACCAGCACCGAGCCCTTCGGCCTGGCGGTGTCGGTGAACTCGGACACCAACACCTCCCAGGTGACGGCCCTCTCGCCCCTGCGCATCGGCCAGACCAGCAGCCTGCGCTACCAGGACTGGTACGAGCCGGGGCTGGACTACGCCATCCGGGCCTCCTTCGGCACCCTGCCCGCCCTGATTCCCATCGACACCCGCATGGTGCCCCTCGCCCGGGACATCGTCTTCCAGGAGTCCGCGGACCCGACCTCGCCCTACTTCAGCGGGTTTGCCGGGACCCTGAACGGCAGCGGCGTGACCACTGCCCCCGCGGTCCACGTCCCCGCGGCTCCGGCCTACGTGGGCCGCCAGGTGTACCTCGTGGGCTTCACCCTGCACCCGAGCGCCCCGAGCGGCGTGGTGCACATCGGGGAGGTGCTGACAGAGACGATCCAGCCGTGAGGGCCGGTCGCCGGTGAGACCTTGCTGAGAGGAGTGGGGGAAGCGTCAGCATGCAGCGATACGAGTACAAGTTTGTGCGCCTGGGCCAGGGGTGACTGGGCGTCAGGAAGGAGGCACGGCTCGGATACCGGGAGGTCATCGAGGAACACGCTCGGGAAGGGTGGCGTCTCGTCCAGGTCTTCGCACCTGGAACCGGCGCCTATGGAGTCGCAAAGTACTTCGAGCTCATCCTCGAGAGGGAGGTCGGCAGGCCGGCGGGGCAGTAGCTCCACCGGCCGACCGCGGTCAGGCTCCGGGCTTGCCGCTGGCGACCCCCACGGGATCGTTGCTTACCCGGCGGTGGATGGGAAGGAGAGCGCCCATGGTTGATGACCAGGTGCAGATCGAACGCTTGTATGCGGCCAATGTGGCTGCCCTGGAGGCGGGGGATGTCTCGGTTCTGGCGGCCTTCTACGCGGAGGACGCGATCCAGCTGCCTCCCGGGGGTCCGCCCCTCGAGGGCTGGGAGGCGATCCGAGCGTCGCTTGAGAGGGAACTGGCTGGGATCGAGATCGCTGCTGGCGTCGAGGTCCTGGAAGTGGTCGTGGCAGGCGACTGGGCATTCGCGCGTGGGCAGTACCGGACGAGTGTCCGTCCGGCTTCAGGTGGCCGTGCGACAGAGGCGACGGGAAGCTGGCTGGACATCCTCCAGCGGCAGGCGGATGGCACCTGGAGGATCGCCCGTTCCGCGTGGAGCAGTCACGGGGCAGCACGGCGGAGGCCATGAGCCGCGCCGCGCCCTGGGATCCAGAGGAGCGATCCGGATCGCACCCTCACCGTGCCTCGGACGGGAGCAAGCGCGGGACTCCGAGCATCGCCTCGAGGACCGGCGCCTGCTGGACGTGGTGGCCGGCGCCGTACACCACCAGCACCCGGTCGTAGCGGTTCAGCATCTCGGCGGTCACCCGGGTGATGCTGGCGTTCCGGACCAGGTCGACCTGGACGGCGATGCGATTCGGCAGCAGGGCCTGGGGCCCGGAGATCGGGGCGGCGTCCATCACCGTGATCGCCGCCGGGTCGAAGGGCCTGCCGGTCGCGGCCTCGTACCAGGTGGCGAAGTCCTCCGGGCCGGGGAGGTCGGCCGGCGCGACGTCCAGGGCCCGGGCCTGCTCGACGAGGAAGGCCGCGTACAGCTCCGGGAAGGCGTGTTCGGGGTCCCGGCCCGTGCGCTGCCACTGGGGGATCTGGCGCAGGACGAAATAGCAGACCAGGTCCCGGAGCCCGAAGGGGCTGCCGGCCATGCCCTCCAGGACCTCCTGGGGCGTCGGCTCGCCGCCGACGAAGGGGATCCCCCGGGCCAGGGCCAGGGAGGCGGTGAAACCGGCCTCGCCGGCGGGCCAGATCCCGTCCTCGGGCATCGTCGCCACCCAGTCCCGATAGAAGCCGGGGGAGAGGCCGGCTGCCCGCCGGAGGCCCTCGATGACCACGACCTCGGGCTCGAGGGCGGCGAACTCCGCCGCGACCATCCGGAAGACCTGGTTGCCGGGGCGGTGCTCGTGCAGGGAGGCGAGGAAGGAGAGGGCCTTGCCGTCCCGGGCGTAGCGGGCCACGTAGGGCGGGTCGGGGAGGGCCTCCTGGGCGGCGGCGCTCCAGGGCACGAGCAGCGCCACCTCGGCGCGGTACTCCCGGGGGGCGCAGCCGGGGAGGAGGGGGGCCGCCGCCAGGGAGAGGACGAGGAAGGGTTTCCTGGTGGCCCGCGGTCCACCAGGACGTACGATGCCCGGGGCCGGGCAGTGAGCGGCGGGGCTGTGCACCCCCATACCCTAGGAGCAGCACATGCAGGATCTCGTCGAGGTCGTTTTCACCGTGGACGTCGTCGTCTGCCTCCTCCTGGTGGCCGGCGCCCTGTGGTCCATCGGCGCCCCGCAGTGGCGCATCTGGCCGCCCCCGGGGCGGCGCTCCTGGCAGTACTACCTGACCTGGGTCGGCCTCTACGTGGCCTTTGCCGGTGCTGCCTGGCTGCTCTTCCTGGACTGGGACTCCGGGACCATGCACGATCCCCGGCGGCTGCTCCTGGGCGTGCCGCTGGTCCTGGCGGGGGGGCTGCTCTCCGCCTGGGGCGTGCTCACCCTGGGCCTGCGCAACACCTCGGGCGTGCGGGACGGCTTCGTCCGCCGCGGGCCGTACCGCTTCACCCGCAACCCCCAGTACCTGGGCACCGTCGTCCTGCTCTTCGGCCTCGGCCTGGTCGCCAACTCCTTCGGCCTGTGGATCAGCCACGGCTTGCTCATCCTGGTCTTCCTGATGACGCCGTGGTGCGAGGAGCCGTGGCTGCAGGAGCAGTACGGGGAGGTCTACGAGGAGTACCGGCGGCAGACGCCGCGCTTCCTGTAACCGCGCGGACGGCAGCCCGCAGGGGCTATACTCGAGCTCGTGGCGCAGGCCACCCGGACCAGGGTGCGCGGGGAGGGCGCCATGTCCGAGGACAGGGAACACACGCCGCAGACGAGCCGGGAGGACGTAGCCGCCTGGAAGGCCATCGTCGCCCGGTACCAGCAGCCGGACGCCTGGCGGGCTTCGTGGCAGCTCGTCAACACGCTCGGCTCCTACGTCCTGACCTGGGTCCTGATGGGGCTGGCCCTGGAGGTCTCCTGGTGGCTGGCGCTGCCCCTGGTCCCCCTGGCGGCCGGCCTCCTCGTCCGGATCTTCATCATCTTCCACGACTGCGGCCACGGTTCCTTCTTCGCCTCGCGCCGGGCCAACGACTTCTGGGGCTTCCTGTGCGGCGTCCTGACCTTCACGCCCTACTACCACTGGCGCTGGGAGCACTCCATCCACCACGCCACCGCCGGCGACCTCGACCGGCGCGGGGTCGGTGACGTCTGGACCATGACCGTGCAGGAGTACCTCGAGGCCTCCCGCTGGCAGCGCTTTGCCTACCGGCTGGCGCGGAATCCCTTCGTCCTCTTCGTCGTCGCGCCCCTCTACCTCTTCTTCATCGGCCAGCGCCTTCCCTCCACCCGGGCCAGCCGCAGCGAGCGCCGCTCGGTCTGGTGGATGAACCTGGCCATCCTGGTCATGGCCGCCGGCATGAGCGCCGTCTTCGGGCTCGTGCCCTACCTCCTGCTCCAGCTGGGCATCCTCGCCCTGGCCGGCGCCGCGGGCATCTGGCTGTTCTACGTCCAGCACCAGTTCGAGGACGCCTACTGGGAGCGGGGCGAGGACTGGGACTACACCCGGGCCGCGCTGCAAGGCAGCTCCTACTACCGGCTGCCGCGGATCCTGCAGTGGTTCTCCGGCAACATCGGCTTCCACCACATCCACCACCTGAGCCCGCGCATTCCCAACTACAACCTGGAGCGCTGCCACCGGGCGGACCCGATGTTCCAGGATGTGCAGGCGCTTACCCTCCGCTCCAGCCTCAAGTCCCTCTCCCACCGCCTGTGGGACGAGTCCGGGAAGAAGCTGGTGGGCTTTCGCCGCCTGCGCGAGCTGCGCCGGCAACGCCGGGATCAGGGGCCGCACCGCCGGCCCTGACCGGAGCCAGCACCATGGAACTCGTCGAGATCATCTTCGCCGTGGATGTCGCTGCCTGCCTGGTGCTGGTCGCCGGCACCCTCTGGTCCATCGGCGTCCCGCGCCGGCGCATCTGGCCACCGCCAGGGCGGGGTTCCTGGCAGTACATCCTCAGCTGGACCTGCTTCTACGCGGCCTTCGCCGGCAACGCCGGCCTGTTCTTCCTCGACTGGGACTCCGGGACCATGCACGATCCCCGGCGGCTGCTCCTGGGTGTGCCAGTGGCCCTGGCGGGGGGGCTGCTGGTCTCCTGGGGGGTGCTCACCCTGGGCATCCGCAACACCTCGGGCGTGCGGGACGGCTTCGTCCGCCGCGGGCCCTACCGCTTCACCCGCAACCCCCAGTACCTGGGCGACATCGTCCTGTTCTTCGGCCTCAGCCTGATCGCCAACTCCTTCGGGCTGTGGATCACCCACGGCCTGGTCATCCTCGTCTTCCTGATGACGCCATGGTGCGAGGAGCCGTGGCTGCAGGAGCAGTACGGGGAGGTCTACGAGGCATACCGGCGGGAGACGCCGCGTTTCCTGTGAGCTCCGCGAGAGGGGCAAAGGCGGAGCGGGCTTGGGCGTTGGGCCCTCCCCGGGGCGGAGGGAATGGAGATGACCATGCGAAGCCACCAGCTCCTGTCGCTCGGCCTGGCGGTCGCGCTGCTGCCCGGATGCGCCGTGCGGCTCCGGAGACCGGCGGCCCCGCCCGTGAACGTGGTACCCCTCGTGACGACCATCGACGATGGCGTCGCCGACAGCCAGGTCGTCCCCATCCGCCTCGGGGACCGGGAGGCCTGGCTGGCCCTGGACACCGGTGCGCCCTTCACCTTCCTCTACTCGGACCCGGCCGGGCCCGAGTACGTGGAGCATGCCGGCACCATCACCATCGGCTGCGAGACCTGGCAGGTGCCAGGCTACCGGGACGAGGCAATCGGCGTGGAGATGTTCCGGGGCCGGCCCATCGTAGGCCTGCTGGGCCTCGACTTCTTCCTCGACGTGCCCGCGGCGATCGACTATCCGGGCGGCCGCCTGGTCCGCTACCTCGACGGCCAGCTTCAGGGCCCGCTCGCTGCGCTCGCCCCGCTCCAGGGCCCACGGGTAGAAGGGCTCGGAGCCATCCCGGACGTCCCGGACCTTGGGGACGGCCAGGGCCAGGGAGCCCAAGCGCGAGCGGA
>CAYMFV010000052.1:0-12145 GCA_964389745.1 uncultured Planctomycetales bacterium
GGTGCGGGAGCTGGTCCGGGATCAGGGCGTTCCCCTGGCGCCGGAGACCATCGCGCCCGAGCCCGCCCTCGCCGCCGCCCTGGAAGAGGCCCGGGAGCGGTTCCGGGTCGCGGGCCGGGCTCTCTTCGCCGGCGGCTTCGCAGTCTAGCAGGCTGCTAGTCCAGGTCGGGGGGGGGCGAGACGGCGCCGGCGGCCACGGCCAGGGCCAGGCCCCGCTCGTACTTGCTGGCCGTGGCGTAGGGCCAGCCCGTCTCCAGGTGCAGGGCCTCGGCGAGGCGGCCCAGGGCCGCGGCGTCGCCCCGGCGCAGCTCAAGCTCGGCCTCGCCGATCTCCTCGGCGCCGCCGGCGTGGGTGAAGCGCACCCGGTCGGCGCTGGCCTCGACCTCGAGAGCACCGCCCTCGGCCAGGACCCGGTAGCTTGTGCGTTCCTGTTCGATGGTGAAGAGCAGCCGCAGGGGAGTTCCCTGCAGGATCTCCTCGAGGAGGGGACCGGTCTCCAAGCCGCCCACCCGTTCCAGGCCAGGAGGGGGAAGAGGCAGCTCGTCCTCGACCTCCTCACGGCTTGCCAGGCCGTCTTCCAGGGGAACCAGGCGTTTCAGGCCGCACAGGTGGCGGCCATCCTTCCAGCGCAGCCGGCAGGCCCAGCCGGCCCGGCGCAGCAGCCAGTCGGCGGAATCCAGATAGCGGTCGACGACCTGGAACCGAGCCAGCTCCTGGACCTGGTGGCCGAGGGCCGCGAGGACGCCGGGCAGGGCCGCCAGGGCCTCGGGGCCCGGAACCTCCAGCTTGGCCTCGACCTCGATGTGGGTCACGGCCCTGGACGGGGCTTCAGTCCTCCTCGCGGAGACTGGCCCGGAGGTAGTCCCGGTTCATCTCGGCGATGAAACGGCGGGGGATCTCCTTCGGGCACACGGCCTCGCACTCGTAGTGGTTCGTGCAGTGGCCGAAGCCCTCCTTGTCCATCTGCTCGACCATGGCCAGGACCCGGCGCTGGCGCTCCGGCTGCCCCTGGGGCAAGTGGGCTAGGTGGGCGACCTTTGCGGCCACGAAGAGCATGGCCGAGCCGTTCGTGCAGGAGGCCACGCAGGCGCCGCAGCCGATGCAGGCGGCGGCGTCCATGGCGGTCTCGGCCTCCTCCCGGGGGACCGGCACGGTGTGGGCATCGGGTGCGGCGCCGGTCCGCACAGAGACGTAGCCGCCGGCCTGGACGATGCGGTCGAAGGCGGTCCGGTCCACCACCAGGTCCTTGACGATGGGGAAGGCCCGGGCCCGCCACGGCTCGATGTAGATGGAATCGCCGTCCCGGAAGTGGCGCATGTGCAGCTGGCACACCGTGGTGGCCCTCTCCGGGCCGTGGGCGACGCCATTGACCACCAGGGAGCAGGCCCCGCAGATGCCTTCCCGGCAGTCGTGCTCGAAGGCGATGGGGTCCTTGCCCTCGGCCAGGAGCCGCTCGTTCACGACGTCGAGCATCTCCAGGAAGGACATGTGCTCGCTGATGTCGTGGGCGTGGTAGATCTCCATGCGGCCCGGCTTGTCCGGACCCTCCTGCCGCCAGACGTGAAGGGTGAGGTCCATTACTTGTAGCTCCGCGCGCTGGGCTTCACGTACTCGAAGGTCAGGGGTTCGGTGTGGCGGACGGGCTCCTGGTCCTCGCCCTTGTACTCCCAGACGGCCACGTGGGCGAAGTTCTCGTCGTCCCGCAGGGCCTCGCCCTCCTCGGTCTGGTGCTCCTCCCGGAAATGGCCGCCACACGACTCCTCCCGGGTCAGGGCGTCCCGGCACATCAGCTCGGTGAACTCCAGGAAGTCGGCCAGGCGGCCGGCGTGCTCCAGGGTCTGGTTGAACTCCTGACCGCTGCCGGGCACCTTCAGGTCATCCCAGAAGCGCTGCCGGAGCTCGGGGATGCGCTGCAGCGCCTCCTGGAGGCCCTTGGCGCTCCGGGCCATGCCGCAGTGGTCGATCATGATCCGGCCGAGCTCCATGTGGATCTGGTTCGGGGTGCTCGTCCCGCCGATGGCGAGCAGACGCTCGATCTTGCGGCGGGCGAACTCCTCAGCGCCCTGGAACTCCACGTGGTCGGTGTCGATGCCGGCGGGGCCGGCCTGAGCCAGGAAGTCGCCGATGGTGTAGGGGAGGATGAAGTAACCGTCGGCCAGGCCCTGCATCAGGGCGCTGGCGCCCAGGCGGTTGGCCCCGTGGTCGGAGAAGTTGGCCTCGCCGATCACGTACAGGCCCGGGATGGTGCTCATCAGGTTGTAGTCCACCCAGGTGCCGCCCATCGTGTAGTGGGGGGCCGGGTAGATGCGCATCGGCACCTCGTAGGGGTCCTCGCCGGTGATGCGCTCGTACATCTGGAAGAGGTTGCCGTAGCGGCCCTCGATGACGTCCCGGCCCAGGCGCCGGATGGCGTCGGCGAAGTCCAGGTACACGCCTCGGCGGCTGGGGCCGATGCCGTGTCCCTCGTCGCACATGCGCTTGGCGGCCCGACTGGCCACGTCCCGGGGCACCAGGTTGCCGAAGCTCGGGTAGATGCGCTCCAGGTAGTAGTCCCGCTCCTCCTCGGGGATGTCGTTGGGCGCTCGGGTGTCGCCTTTTTTCTTCGGCACCCAGACGCGGCCGTCGTTGCGCAACGACTCCGACATCAGGGTCAGCTTCGACTGGTACTCGCCGCCCTGGGGGATGCAGGTCGGGTGGATCTGGGTGAAGCAGGGATTGGCGAAGCCGGCGCCCTTCTTCCAGGCCCGGAAGGTGGCGGTGACGTTGCAGCCCTTGGCGTTGGTGGACAGGAAGAAGGCGTTGGAGTAGCCGCCGGTGGCCAGGACGACGGCGTCGGCGGCCCAGCGCCGGATCTCGCCGGTGACCAGGTTGCGGGTGACGATGCCCACGGCCCGGCCGTCGGCGACCACCAGGTCGAGCATCTCCTCCCGGGTGTGCAAGTGCACCTGGCCGGCGTGCACCTGGCGCATCAGGGCCTGGTAGCAGCCCAGGAGGAGCTGCTGGCCGGTCTGGCCCCGGGCGTAGAAGGTGCGGCTCACCTGGGCACCGCCGAAGGAGCGGTTGTCCAGGAGACCGCCGTACTCCCGGGCGAAGGGCACGCCCTGGGCCACGCACTGGTCGATGATGGCGTTGCTCACCTGGGCCAGGCGGTAGACGTTGGCCTCCCGGGCCCGGAAGTCGCCACCCTTGACCGTGTCGTAGAACAGCCGCCAGATGGAGTCGCCGTCGTTGGGGTAGTTCTTGGCGGCGTTGATGCCGCCCTGGGCGGCGATGGAGTGGGCCCGGCGGGCGCTGTCCTGGAAGCAGAAGGCGTCCACGTTGTAGCCCAGCTCGGCCAGGGAGGCGGCTGCGGACCCGCCGGCGAGGCCGGTGCCGACCACGACGACGCGGAAGCGCCGCTTGTTGGCGGGGCTCACCAGCTTCATCTCGAAGCGGTGGCGGTCCCACTTCTCCTGGATGGGCCCGGACGGGATCTTGGCGTCGAGCTTCATGGCTGGGTTCGGTTCAGGACAGCGGCGGCAGGGGGACCAGGCCGAGGAGGCAGGCGAGCGGCATCGAGACATTGCCCAGGACGACGAGGGTGCCCAGGAAGGGCCCGAGACCGGTCTTCAGCCACTGGAGCCGGGGGTGGGTGACGCCCAGGGTCTGGAAGGCGCTGGAGGCGCCGTGGGAGATATGCATCCCCAGGAGGATCTGGGCGACGATGTAGGAGGTCGCCACCGGCCACTGGCGGAAGCCCAGGACCACCATGCTGTACACGTCGTGCCGGCCCTGGGGATCGGTGAAGTGGAAGTTCTCCGGATCCGTCACCCCCAGGGTGAAGTGCAGGACGTGGTAGACCAGGAAGGCCAGGATCAGGAGGCCGCCCAGGAGCATCGTCCTGGCCGCGATCCCGGTCTGCACCGTGGCCCGGAAGTGGTAGGTGTCGGGGCGGGCCGCCCGGTTGGCGGCGTTCACCTTGAGGGCAGCGGCCACGTGGATCAGGAACAGCCCGAGGATGACGAAGCGGGCGACCCAGAGCAGGGGGCCCAGGGACTGCAGCTTCGCCGCATAGGCGTTGAGCTGCTCCGGCCCGGCGAAGACCTGGAGGTTGCCGAGCATGTGGGCGAGAACGAAGAGCAGCAGGAGGAGGCCGGTTACGGCCATCACCACCTTGCTGCCGATGGAGGAGAGCAGCGTTCGTGCCAGGCGACTCATCAGCGGTACTCCTCGCGGCCGCCAGCGCGGCCCTGGACTGGGGGGCTGGTCCCGCAGGGCGGGAAGGATAGCACCGTCCCCCGCGGCAATCTCCTCCCCGGCCGACCACCGGCTGGGATGGGCGGCGCGGCCCAATAAACCACGCCGCCCGGACTTGCAAGGTGTGCTCGCCGGGGCGCGGGTCAGCCGGCCAGCAGGGTCGAGTTCAGGGCGGCGGTGATCACGCCGAGGATGGAGACGCCGGCGATGAGGCCCGAGGCCACCGGGACGACGTACCGGCTGGCGCTGGCGGTGTTGCGCCGGTGCCAGGCCCAGGCCAGGAAGGCGCCCAGGAGCATGGACAGGGGGTACTGGAAGGGCAGGATCAACCCCAGGCCGATGCCCGTGGCCGAGGGCAGGTACTTGCGCCACCTCGGCCGGGCCTTCTCCGCCACCACCATGAGGGCACCGGCCAGCAGGCCCCAGAAGATGGCGTGGCGGTCCATGGGGTGCAGGTTGGCGATGCCCTTCTGGAAGAGCCTGGCCACCGCCAGCCAGGCCTGGGCCGAGGGCGCGGGGAAGGTACCGTCCTGGAGGGGTGTCGTGTCGGGAACCAGGAGATAGAAGCCGCTGACCGTTGCGGCGGTGCCTGCGAAGACGCCGAGGAGCTGGGCCACGAACTGGCGCCGGGGATTGGCTCCCAGGAGGTAGCCGGACTTGAGGTCGTTCAGGAGGTCCGCCGCCGCCCCGGAGGAGGAGGCGGTGATGCCCGCCGTCATCAGGTTGGCGGTGGCGTTCTGGGGCATCAGCACGCCGTAGATGAGCTGCATGATCTTGCCCATGGCCCCGGTCGGGGTGATGTCGCTCTCGCCGGTGGCCCGGCAGGCCACCAGGGACAGGACGAAGGTCAGGAGCACGGCCAGGGCGCCGTAGTGGGGGGGGATGCCGAAGTACCAGGCGGCCAGGGCGACGGTGGCGCCGCCGGTGACGACTACGCCGGAGGCGAACCACGACATGGGCACCTCGGTGGCCAGGACCATCTCCGACTCGTCGTTGCCGCCGCGCAGCCCCCGGAAGGCCCGGACAATGGTCCGCCAGTCCCAGAGGAAGGACAGCAGGCCCGAGGCGACGAGGATCGGCACGCCGGTCCAGATGCCGATCTCCCGCCAGGCGTTGCCGGGGCTGGTGACGGCGCCGACGAGGTTGCCCTCCGGGTCGATCCACAGGGCGTCCATGCCCAGCGGCCCGAGGACATAGGCCAGGAACAGGCCGGAGAGGGTCATGGAGATGGCGATGCGAAGGCCGACCAGCATGCCGGCGGCGATCATCACCGGGTTGTTGTCGAAGACCAGGGTCCAGTCCGAGGGCTTGAAGCTCCGGCCCGCGGCCCCGGCGCCGGGCAGGAAGTCGAAGAGGTGCAGGACGGGGGGCAGCAGGGTGTCCCGGCCCAGGTCCCGGAGCCAGGCCACCTTCTGCAGGGCGGACAGCCTGAGGATGTCCAGCTCCACCGCCGGCTCGATGAGGGCTCCGGCCAGGGCCGACCAGAAGAGGGCCCGGGCCTTGGCCACCGCCTCGCCGCCGTGGCTGTAGAGGGACTGCAGCGTCACCGCCGCCGCCGTTCCCGAGGGGAAGCGCAGCCGCTCCCGGTTGATCATGTTGCGCTTCATGGGGATGGCAAGGAACACCCCCAGGGCGGCGAGGAAGAGGGTCCACAGGACCAGGATCGCCACCGGCAGGTGCTGGCCGCCAGGGTGCTCGGGGCTCGCCGAGAGGAGCAGCAGGGCGGCGATGGCCGAGACCATGATGCCGCCGGTGGAATAGCCGGCCGAGGAGGCCGTGGACTGCATGCAGTTCATCTCCAGGATGGTCATGGGCGTCTTCGCCACGCCGATCCGGAGGAGGAACTGCCAGGTGGAGAAGGAGACGATGCAGGCCGTGATGGCCACCCCCAGGGCCCAGCCGGACTTCAGGCCCACATAGAGGTTGGTGTAGGCCAGGAAGAAGCCCAGCAGGGAGCCCATCAGCACCGCCCGCCCGGTGAGCTGTGGCGCGTCACCCCCCTGGTACACCCGGGCATACCACTCCTCCTCGCTCATCTCGAGGACCTCTTCCGGGGGGACCTCCAGGGGGGGGTACTGCTCGTACTCCTCCCTGGTCCGGGGAGCCTTCTGGAACAGCGCCATGGTCGGTCTGCGGGTGGGAGGGACGTTCTAGCGGCGCCGCCCCAGGCCGCCTAGCATGTCCGCCGGGGCCCGGCCGGCGGCGCGGGCCCCCTGCCTCGTCCCTGGCCCCCCACCGACCCCATGGCGATCCGGCAACTCACACGCGAACAGGTGCTCAATTGGTCCCTCGAGGAGAAGGACCGCTGGTGGCTCGAGAACGTCTATCGGGGCGACATGCCACAGCTCACCCTGCGCTCGGCCATCACCGGCTTCCTCCTGGGGGGCGTCCTCTCCCTCACCAACCTCTACGTGGGGGCCAAGACCGGCTGGACCCTGGGCGTCGGCATCACCTCGGTGATCCTGGCCTTCGGCACCTTCCGCCTCCTGGCCAGGATGGGGGTGAGCCGGGACATCTCCATCCTCGAGAACAACTGCTCCCAGTCCATCGCCACCGCCGCCGGCTACATGACGGCGCCGCTGATCTCGAGCCTGGCGGCCTACATGCTGGCCACCGACTCGATCATCCCCATGTGGCAGACGATGCTCTGGATCGTCTCCATTGCCGTCCTGGGCGTGCTCTTCGCCTTCCCGTTGAAGCGGCGCTTCATCAACGACGAGCAGCATCCCTTCCCCGAGGGCCGGGCGGCGGGCATCGTCATGGACTCCCTGCACGAGGGCAGCGGCGAGGAGGGCATGCGCCAGGCCAGGCTCCTGGCCGGTCTCGGCGGCGTCTCGGCCCTGGTCTCGGTGCTGAAGAGCGCGAAGATCACCGCCCTCCTGCGCCTGCCCTTCCACCTGCCCGAGTACGCCGACGAGTGGATCTACCGCCTGGGCTGGAAGCCGGCCATCGCCGGTACCTCCCTGAAGCAGCTCTCCATCCGGCCCGACACCGACATCGTGATGATGGCGGCCGGCGGCCTGATGGGCATCCGCACCGGCGTCTCCCTCATGGTCGGTGCCATTCTCAACTACGTCTTCCTGGCGCCTTGGATGATCCAGCGCGGAGACATCGTGCCCAAGGCCGACCACCGCACCGGCGTCCTTCTCACCGACAGCCTGCTGGGCGGTGACCCGGTCTATGGCTTCAAGCAGATCACCGAGTGGGCCCTGTGGTGCGGCGTGGCCATGATGACCACCGCCAGCCTCTTCGCCTTCTTCTCGAAGCCCCGGGTCATCCTCACCTCCTTCGCCGGGCTGTTCCGGCGGACGAAGCCCGCACGGGACCCCCTGGCCCACATCGAGCTGCCCATGAAGGTCTTCGTCGTGGGCATTCCCATCGCCGGCGGGGCGGCCGTGTACCTGGCCCACGCCTTCTTCGACGTGCCCGTCTTTCTGGGGATCCTGGCCATTCCCCTGGTCTTCGTCTTCACCCTGATCGGGGTCAACTCCACCGCCCTGACCTCGATCACGCCCACCGGCGCCCTGGGCAAGCTCACCCAGCTCACCTACGGGGTGCTCTCGCCGGGCAACATCAAGACCAACCTGATGACGGCAGGCATCACCGGGGAGGTGGCGAGCAACGCCTCCAACCTGCTGATGGACATCAAGCCCGGCTACATGCTCGGGGCCAAGCCCCGGCAGCAGGCCCTGGGCCACGTCATCGGCATCTTCGCCGGTGCCCTGGCGGCGGTGCCGGTCTTCTACTTCGCCTTCCTCCGGCACGACCCCGACAACCTCATCACCGAGGAGTTCGCCATGCCGGCGGCCACCGTCTGGAAGAGCGTGGCCGAGGCCCTCACCCTGGGCCTGGACAAGCTGCCGGTCTCGGCGCGCTGGGCGGCCCTCTGCGGCGGACTGGCCGGCATCCTCATGGAGGCCGTCCGGGCCGGCTCCCGCAACCGCTTCTGGCTCTCGCCGGTGGGCGTCGGCCTGGCCTTCGTCATCTCCTTCCACACCTGCCTGGCCATGTTCCTGGGCTCCTTCCTGTTCTGGCTCGTCGCCCGCCGGGCCCCGGGGCTGCGCAACCCCGACGACCCCGAGCAGGTGAAGAACCAGGAGCCCATCTGCGCCGGGATCATCGCCGGCGGGGCCCTGGCCGGCATCAGCGTGCTCCTGGTGGAGAACCTCCTCCTGTCCTGAGGCGCCGGCTACAGCGCCTTGTGGCTGCCGTCGCACCAGGGCGCGGTGGCGGTGTGCCCGCAGGCGCACCAGGCGACCCGGCGGGCCTCCTCCACCTCGACGACCAGGGGCCGGTGCTCGGTGCCCTTGTGGGAGCCGTCGCAGTGGGGGTGCTTCGCCGAGCGGCCGCAGGTGCACCAGGCGTAGCGGCCGGGCGGGAGGTCCTCGACGACGGGGTGCTTGCGGGGTGTCTGGGGAGTGTCGCTCATGTCCTTCCGGGGAGGTCGGCCGGAACCGCACCGGCCGGAGATGGTTTAGTCTGGATCGGCGCCCCCCTGCCTCGGCCCCCGCCTCCCTTCGTAACCGACCCATCGCCATGAGAATCCTGCTTGTCCTCCTCGTCGCCCTCGCCGCCCTGGCCCTCCTGGCCCCGGCCGGCCCCTCCCTCGCCGTCTCCCAGGGCACCCACGCCGGGGCCATCGGCGGCGTCGTCACCACCGCCACCGGCCACCCGGTGCCCGGGGCCGCGGTCCTCCTCCGGGGCCAGACCGCCAGCGGCCAGAGCTTCTCCCTCCACACCCGGACCAACCGGGAAGGGCACTTCCGCTTCCACCGGGTCCCCGCCGGCCACTACATGGTCTCCGCCCGGCACCCCCGGGCCGGCAGCGGCCGGGAGCAGGTGGACCTGCGGCCCGGCGAGCACGTCCGCATCCACATCGTCCTGCACTAGCAGGCCGGCACCAGCTACTGGCGTCCGGGCGCCTATCCTGGGGCCATGGCCCCTGGCGCCCGGCGCCGCGCTTCCGGGTCGCGCTCCGCCGCGATCCTGCTCCTCGCCCTGGCTGCCTGCGACCGGGGCGGGCCGGAACCCCGGCCCGTCCCGGTCATCCTGGTGAGCCTGGACACCTGCCGGGCTGACCGGCTGGTCCCCTTCGGCGGCCAGGACGCGCCGGGCACGGCCCTGGCGGCCCTGCTCCCCGAGTCGGTGGTCTTCACCGACTGCCTGGCCCAGAGCAGCAACACCGGCCCGAGCCACCGGACCGTCTTCACCGGCCAGTTTCCCCACCGCCACGGCCAACGGGAGCGGGACGCCCTGCACACGCCCTACACCCTGGCCGGTCTCCTGGCGGCCGCCGGCTGGGAGACCGCGGCCTTCACCGGGGGGGGGATGCTTCACCCGGCCATGGGCCTGGACCAGGGCTTCGGTACCTATCGCTACGAGAACGAGCGGGGCCGCCGCCGGGCCCGGCGGGGCTTCCGGGGCGTCCTGCCCCAGGCCCGGCGCTGGCTGGAGGCCCGGGAGGCGGCGGGTCGGGGGTCCGAGCCCTTCTTCCTCTTCCTCCACACCTACGACATCCACTGCCCCTACTGGCCGTCGGCCGACTACCGGCAGCGCTTCGGCGGTACCTACGAGGGTCCCATGGACCTGCGCCGCCTGTGCGGGCCCGCCGCCTTCGCCCCCTTCTTCGGGCAGGACGGGCGCCTGTCGGCCGTCGAGGAGCGACACCTCCGGGGCATGTACGACGGCGGCGTGGCCATGGCCACCGACCTCCTGGGGACCTTCCTGGAGGAGCTCCGCGCCCAGGGCGTCCTGGACCGGGCCCTCCTGGTGGTCTTCAGCGACCACGGGGAGAGCCTGGGGGAGCACGGGCTGGTCGGGCACAACGCCATGTGGGAGGAGCAGCTCCGGGTGCCCCTGCTGGTCCGCTTCCCCGGTGGCGAGTTCGGCGGCACCGTCTGCCGGGAGCCGGTGATGCTCGCCGACCTCCTGCCCACCATCCTGGACGTGGTGGGGCTGCCGGTGCCCGCCGGTGTCCAGGGAGAGAGCCTGCTGCCCGTCCTCCGGGGGGAGCGCTCCTGGCCGGAGGGCCGGCTCCGCCTCGCCGAGTTCGGCTCCTGGACCTCCTTCCGCTTCGACGGACGCTGGAAGGTCGTCCTGGAGGAGCCGGAGGGGGGTGGTGAAGGGGTGGCCCGGCTCTACGACCTCCTGGAGGACCCGGAGGAGAGCCGGGACCTGGCCGGTACGCCCGAGGGGGGGGAGCGGCTGGCGGTGCTGCTTGGGCGCTGGCGCCGGTTCCGGGAGGAGACGAGGGAAGAGGACGCCCGCTGGCGGGGCGTCCCCTACGAGGCTCCTCCGGACCCGGAACTCGAGGCCCGGCTCGAGGAGCTCGGCTACGGCGGCGGCTGAGCGCCGGCCGGTTCTCAGCGCACCGGCTGCACCTGGAGGACCAGCAGGAGGGGGTCGGCGCCGACGGCGCCGATGACCGCGTACTCCCCAGCGTAGATGGTAGGGGCGGTGGTGAAGACCTCCTGCGGCTCCTCCTCGTCCTCCAGGAGGGCGAAGCTGCACCTGGCCAGGTCGAGGGCGCCGCTCTCGGCGTCCCAGGCCCCGAGGCGCAGCTCCAGGAGGTAGCGCTGGCCGGTCGCCGAGGCCAGCTCCTGGCGGAGTTCCCCGACGGGCCCCAGGGAGGTCCGGAGCAGGCCCGCGGCGTCCACGACGAACTCCACGTCGGGCAGCACCCGGGCCAGGGCCTCGACTACCTCCCGGGGCGGGGCCTTGCCGCCCGCCCCCACGGCGGCCCGGAGGACCAGGCAGGTCAGGAGCCCCTGGGGCCGGGGCTGGTCCACCTCCTCCAGGAGGGCCTGGATCCTTGCCAGGCGGTCCGGGCTGTCCCGGACCACCAGGACCCCCTGGTCGTCCACCACGGAGATGTTCCGGGCCGAGGAGCCGGGCGAGCCCCGCCACTGGCCGGGCTCGACGATCGTCCGCTGGAAGGGCTGCAAGGCCCGCTCCAGGTTGCGCAGGGGGACGTGGCGCGGCCGCCAGGTCAGCACCTCGAGGGGCGGCCCGGTGGCCGCCGCGCCCCGGTCCAGTTCCTCCAGGAGATCGAGGATCCGGGCCGCCCGTGCCTCCTCGTCGTAGACGACCAGGGTGTCGCCAAGCTCGGTGAGGTTCGGGCGGACATCGTCGCCGACGGCCAGCAGGCGGCCCTCCAGGGAGAGCGCCGTCTCCAGGAGGTCCCGGAGGTCCGCGTAGCGGGGTCGGAAGGTGCGCAGCACGGCCCGGTCCGGGTCCAGGGCAATGGCCGCCTTGCGCTCCTGGACCTCGTCCTGGGGCGGATCCAGCTCCTCCAGGGCGGCGAGCATGGCCTGGATCCGCTCCCGGGTGTCGTAGAGGAGGAGCTCGTTGCCCAGGACCATGACGTTCGCCACGGTGCGGCCGTCCGGGAAGGTGAGCTGCCGGCCGAGGAGGTCCTCCAGGACCGGGGCGAGCTGTCGGGAGTCGTACTGGTGGGGCGCGTACTTCTCCAGGGTCACGTCCTGGGGGTCCTCGACCGTGATCCAGGGCTTCGGGGCCTCCCCCCCGGCGATCCGGTCCTGGGCGGCGAGGGAGCCGGTGGCGACCGGCAGGGTGAAGAGGAGCAGGGCGATGCGGTGTCTCATGGTGTGGTGTCGGTGCGGGTGGTGGGCTGCAGGAGGGTCAAGCGGACGGAGCCGCTGCGCAGGACCAGGCGGCCCGGGGTACGGTTGTCCAGGACCTCCAGCTCCGGCCGGGCTGCCGCGACCTGCTCCTGGCCGGCCACGGGCAGGGGCGCCGGCCGGGGCTGGCGCCGGGCCAGGAGGAGGGCCAGGGCCGGCAGGAGGAGCAGGAGGAGGCCGGCGGCCCACCGGGCGGCGACGGGCCGGCGCCGGCGTCGGAGCACGGGCGCCGGCGGGGCCTCGAGGCGGGCCCAGGCCCGCTGCAGCAG
>CAYMFV010000053.1:0-12133 GCA_964389745.1 uncultured Planctomycetales bacterium
TGCGGAGACGGCGGGTGGGTATAAGCAGATCGGCTGCACGCAGACGAAGCCGTTGATCTTCATCAGGATCTGGAAGAAGGAGTAGAAGTCCTCCTTCCGGATCCGCTTCGGCCCGAAGAGCAGCAGGCGCTTCTGGTCGAGCTCGCCCCGGGCGGCGGTGCCGCCGGTGTCGATGGTGAAGTTCCGCCCGGTGATCCGCTGGCAGACCTTGATGAACTGGCGCAGGGTCAGCCCTTCCTCGGTCTCGTCGAACTTCAGGAGGAGGTACTCGCCCTGCTCCTCCAGGGCACCTTCGGGGATCTGGACCTCCTCGGGCTCCTGGACGGCCGGGGGGGCGGCCAGGGCCGCGAGGAGGAGGCAGGCGGTGGTGGCGAGCATGCAGGCGGGTCTCCGGCAGGGTCGGGCCGTCGGAACGTCTCCCGGGAGAGTCTAGTGGCGAGGGGGCCTGGCTCAAGGCTCCCCACCAGGTCTTGGGACGGCCCGCCGGCTCCGGGGCTTCCCGGCTTTGCCGGGGGTGCCCGGCTCCCGCCGCCCGGCTAGGATGCCCGGCCCGGGCCGTCACCCACGGCCGTCCAGACCCTGCCGATGCCCCCGATGCCTCCCCTGCCCGCCGTCGCCCTCTCCGGTCTGGCCGCCCTCCCCGGGGAGGGTGGCGGGGCCGAGGGCTTCGTGCCGCACCTGGCCTGGGTGGCCCCCTTCGTGGCCATGCTCCTGGCCATCGCCGTCCTGCCCCTGGCGGCCTCCCACTGGTGGCACTCGAACGTCAACCGCCTGAAGGTGGCCCTGGTCTGCGGCCTGCCGGTGGCCGTCCTCTTCGCCGTCCACGGGGACTGGGCGACCATCGGCCACACCGTCCACGAGTACGCCTCCTTCCTGCTCCTGCTGGCGGCCCTGTTCACGGCCTCCGGGGGCATCGTGCTCCGGGGCGACCTCCAGGCCACGCCCCGGGTCAACGCCATCTTCCTCCTCCTGGGCTCCCTCCTGGCCTCCTTCATGGGCACGACCGGGGCGGCCATGCTCCTGGTCCGGCCCCTCCTGAAGACCAACTCCGAGCGCAAGCACCGGGTCCACACCGTCGTCTTCTTCATCTTCCTGGTGTGCAACATCGGCGGCTGCCTGACTCCCCTGGGGGACCCGCCTCTCTTCCTGGGATACCTGCGGGGGGTGCCCTTCACCTGGACCTTCGGCCTGGTAAAGGAGTGGGCGGTGGTGGTGTCCGTGGTCCTGGGCCTCTACCTCCTCCTGGACACCTGGCTCTATCGCCGGGAACCGGCCCAGGCCCTGGAGCTGGACCGGACCCGGATCCAGCCCTTGCGCGTGACCGGCACCCACAACTTCCTGTGGCTGGCGGCGGTGGTGGCGGCAGTCGCCTTCCTGACGCCGCCGGACCTGGCCCGCTGGCTCGGGCAGGAGGAGCACGCCCTCGTCCCGCGCTTCACCCGGGACCTGGTCCTGGTGCTGGTGGCCCTCGGTGCCTACCTCACCACCCGGCCCCGGCTCCGGGAGGAGAACGAGTTCACCTGGGAGCCCATCCTGGAGGTGGCGGTCCTCTTCTTCGGCATCTTCCTGTCCATGATGGCGGCCATCCGCCTCCTGGAGGTGCACGGGCCCTCCCTGGGGGTGGACACACCCATGGAGTTCTTCTGGTTCACCGGTGCCCTGTCCTCCTTCCTGGACAATGCCCCGACCTACGTGGTCTTCTTCGAGACTGCCCGGACCATCCCCATCCCCGCCGGAGAGGTGCCCCTGGTTCTGCCCCAGGGCCAGATCGCGGTCCACTACCTGGAGGCCGTCTCCCTGGGGGCGGTCTTCATGGGTGCCATGACCTACATCGGCAACGCACCGAACTTCATGGTCAAGGCCATCGCCGAGGAGCGGCAGGTCCCCATGCCCTCCTTCTTCGGCTACATGCTCTGGTCCATCGGCATCCTCCTGCCGGTCTTCCTCGTCGTCACCCTGATCTTCCTCTAGCCTTCGCCCATGTCCCTGGCCGACCACCTCGACCCTCGCGCCGTCCTCATCGACCCGCAAGCCCGGGACAAGTGGCAGCTCCTCGAGGTGCTGGTGCAGGCTCTGGCCGACGCCGGCCTGCTTCCCGCCTCCCGGGTGGAGGACGCCCGGGCGGCCCTGGAGGCCAGGGAGCGCAGCGTCAGCACCGGCATGGAGCAGGGCATCGCCGTGCCCCACGCAGCCCTGGAGGACCTGGACCGGGTCCTGGCCGCCATGGCCATCCTCCGGGACGGCCTCGACTTCCAGTCCCTGGACAGCCAGCCGGCCCGGCTCGTGGTCCTCCTGCTGGTGCCGAAGCACGAGAAGGTGACCCACGTGCGCACCCTCACCGAGGTGGCCCGGCGCCTGGGCAGCGCCTACTTCCGGGAGCGGATCCTGGCCGCCGCCACGCCCGAGGACGTGGTCGAGCTCTGGCGCCAGGACAACTCCTAGGCAGCCGCCTCCCCGGGCCAGGCGCACCACTCGTCCACCCGGTCCCGGATGGCCCGGCGCAGGTGCTCGTGCATGCGCCGGTAGGCGGCGAGGTCGCCGCCGTAGGGGTCGACGATCTCCTCGCCGAGGGGGTCCAGGAGCTCGCTCCGGAGACCGGGGGGCAGGGCCGTCAGGTGGCTCCGACCCATGGCCAGGACCAGGTCCCAGGGCTCCGCCAGGGCCTCGAGGAGGGACCGGGAGCGGTGCCGGGCCAGGGACAGGCCCTGCTCACGGGCGACGGTGGCCGAGTGGGCACTGGCCGGGCCTCCGGGCTGGGCCATGGTGCCGGCGGAGGCCACCACCCAGCCGAGCTCCGGCAGCTGCTCGGGAGACACGCCCCAGGCGGCGGCCAGCTCCCGGCCAAGGAGGGCGGCGGCCAGGGGCGAGCGGCAGATGTTGCCGGTGCAGACCACCAGGACCCGGAGCCCCGGGCGCATGGCGGCCGCCTCCAGCTCGCCCCGGAGGCAGCGGGGGAGGGGCGCGAAGGCCACCACCGGGGAGGGGTGGCCCACGGCTGCCCGCACCGGGTCGAGGCCCACCACCACCTCCGGCCGGGCCGCCAGCCAGGCTGCCAGCCCCGGCCCCCGGAGGGGGGGACGGCCGGCGTCGTTGACGCTGCTCATCAGCAGGGGGGCCGGGAAGGCCGGGGCCAGCTCCCGCCAGAGGGGATGGTCGGGGAGGCGGAGGCCGACGCTTGTCCAGGGCCAGCTCCAGTCCGCTGGCAGGGCCATCCAGCGCCGGGGCAGGACCACCGTCAGGGGGCCCGGCAGGCGCCGGTCCAGCCAGGCCGCCAGCCCGGGGGGGGGCGTGGGCAGGAGGCGGCGCAGCTCCTCCTTGCTGCGCAGGTGGAGGGTCCAGGGCCGGTCCGGCTGTGCGCCCTTCAACCGGGCCAGCTCGGCGGCGGCCCGGGGCCGGTCGACGGGGAGGCCCAGACCGGGCACGGTGTCGGTAGGCAGGACCACCGGCCGGCCGGCGGCCAGGGCCTGCAGCAGGGCCATGCGGCCCTCCGGCGTGGCCGGATCGAGGATGGCGAGGGAAGGGGCCATGCCCAGGAAGGGCGGCTATTCTAGGCTGGGCCGTCCCGAGTCACCCGGAGCCTTGCCGGAGCCCCTCGACCAGCCCCCGCCCCTGGATGCGGCCACCCTGTCCCGCCTGGCGGGGGGGCTGGCCCACGAGCTCAAGAACCCCTTGAGCACCATCGCCATCCACCTGGCCCTGCTCCGGGAGCTCTGGGAGGAAGAACAGGGCGCCGTGGCCCGGCGCAGCCTGCACACCCTGGGGCTGGTCCAGCAGGAGGTGCAGCGCCTGGACGAGATCCTGGAGGACTTCCTCCGCTACGCCCGGACCGACACCCTGGAGCTGGCCCCGGTGGACCTGGCGGCCGTGGCCCGCCAGGTGGTGGACTTCGTGGCTCCGGAGTGTGCAGCCCGGGACATCCGCATCCAGCTCTTCCAGGAGGACGGCCTGCCCGCGGTCCTGGCCGATGCCCGGCGCATCCGCCAGGCCCTGCTGAACCTGATGATCAACGCCCGCCAGGCCATCGGCCGGGAGGGCGAGATCCACGTCCTCCTCCGCCGGGATGGGGAGGGGGTGATCCTGGAGGTGGTGGACGACGGACCGGGCATGGATGCGGAGACCCTGGCCCGGTGCCTGGACGTCTACTTCAGCAGCAAGAAGAACGGCAGTGGCCTGGGTCTGCCCACCGTGCAGCGGGTCGTGGAGGCCCATGGCGGCCGCTTCACCGTCGAGAGCGAGCCTGGCCACGGCACCCGGGCGCGGATCCAGCTGCCCCTGACCGGCCCGGGTGGTGGCGGCGGGGCGGCCGCCGCCGGAGAATGAGGGGCCATGGGGCGCCCGCGCAGCCGCATCCTGGTCGTCGAGGACGACGAGGCCCACGCCGAAGCCCTGCGTGTGGCCCTGGAGAGCATCGGCCACCAGGTGGACGTGGCCGACTCGGTGGACGCGGCCCTCGATCGGGTCCGGGCCCGGCCCTACGACCTGGTCCTCTCGGACGTGGTCCTCGGGGCCCGGGACGGCCTGGACCTGCTCCGGGAGCTGCGCGGCCTGGACCGGGAGCTCTCGGTGATCCTGATCAGCGGCCAGGGCACCATCGAGAGCGCCGTCCAGGCCATGCGCGAGGGGGCGGCGGACTACATCACCAAGCCGGTGAACATCCTCGAGCTCCGCACCCGGGTGGCCCGGGAGCTGGAGCAGCGGCGCCTGACCCAGGACAACCGGGAGCTCCGGGCGGAGCTGGACCGGCGCTACGGCCTGGACGGCCTGGTGGGGGAGTCCGCTGCCATGGAGCAGGTGGTGGAGATGGTCCGCCAGGTGGCGCCCACCGATGCCACGGTGCTGCTCCTGGGGGAGACCGGCACGGGCAAGGACCTGGTGGCCCGGGCGATCCACCGCCTCTCGCCCCGGTCTTCCCGGCGCTTCGTCGCCGTCAACTGCGCCGCCCTCTCGGAGACCCTGATCGAGAGCGAGCTCTTCGGGCACGTCAAGGGCGCCTTCACCGGCGCCCTGCACGGCAAGGAGGGCAAGTTCGAGTTCGCCTCGGGGGGCACCCTCTTCCTGGACGAGATCGGGGACATGCCGGCCGCCACCCAGGCCAAGCTGCTGCGGGTCCTCGAGGACATGACGGTGGTGCCGGTGGGGGCGAACTCCGAGCGACCGGTGGACGTCCGGGTCATCGCCGCGACCAACCAGGACCTGGCCGAGCGGGTCCGGGCCGGCCGCTTCCGGGAGGACCTCTACTACCGCCTGGCGGTCATCACCATCGACCTGCCCCCCCTCCGGGAGCACCTGGAGGACGTGCCGGCCCTCCTGCACCACTTCCTCCAGGAGTACGCCCGGCGCTACTCCCATCCGATCCGGGAGCTACGGCCCGAGGTCCTGGAGCGCCTCCTCCAGTACGACTGGCCGGGGAACGTCCGGGAACTGCGCAACGCCGCCGAGCGCATGGTGGTCATGGACCGGGACGGGATCCTGGGCCTCGAGGACCTGCCGCCCCGCTTTCAGCCCCGGGCCCTGGCGGCGCCGGCGGCGCGTGCGGCCCTGCCGGCCCCCGGGGAAGTGGTGGAGGCGGACTGGGAGCCCGGGGCGGCGTCGCCGGCGGGCGGGGCCCGGCGGGGGGAGGATGCCGGCGTGCCCGAGCCCGGGAGCGGCTACCGGCTGGCCGGCCGGTCCCTGGCCGAGGTGGAGCGGGACCTGATCCAGGCCACCCTGGAGCTGGTCGGTGGCAACCGGCAGCGTGCTGCCCGCATGCTGGGCATCGGCGAGCGCACCCTGTACCGCAAGATCAAGGAGTATGGGCTCCAGTCGACCCCAAGATCATGAGGACCGGCGGTCCGGAACGCCCTGCCAGGGTGGCAGTCGGCCGCCGGCACGCGACTTGCACGCAGGCAGCACCCGAGGAGGCCCGGGCGTCCGGGCGAGGAGACCATGAGCAAGATCATCGGCATCGATCTCGGCACCACGAACAGCGTGGTGGCCGTCCTGGAAGGTGGGGAGCCCAAGGTCATCCCCAACAAGGAGGGAGGCCGGACCACGCCCTCGGTGGTGGCCTTCCAGGAGAACGGCCAGCGGCTGGTGGGCGGTCCCGCCAAGCGCCAGGCGGTGACCAACGCCCGGAACACCGTTTCCTCCATCAAGCGCTTCATGGGCCGCCGGCACGAGGAGGTGGCCGACGAGGAGAAGATGGTGCCCTACGAGGTCGTGGGGGCGCCGAAGGAGCCGGTGAAGGTGGGCATCCGCGGCCAGGAGTACACCCCGCCGGAGATCTCGGCGAGCATCCTCACGTACCTCCGGGAGTGTGCCGAAGACTACCTGGGCGAGAAGGTGACCCGGGCGGTGATCACCGTGCCGGCCTACTTCAACGACTCCCAGCGCCAGGCCACCAAGGACGCCGGCCGGATCGCCGGGCTGCAGGTGGAGCGGATCATCAACGAGCCCACTGCCGCGGCCCTGGCCTACGGGCTGGACAAGAAGAAGAGCGGCAAGGTGGCGGTCTACGACCTCGGGGGGGGGACTTTCGACATCTCCATCCTGGAGATCGGCGAGGGCGTCTTCGAGGTCCTGTCCACGAGTGGCGACACCCACCTGGGTGGCGACAACTTCGACCAGGCCCTGATCGACTGGGTGGCCGAGGAGTTCCGCAAGGAGCACGGCATCGACCTGCGCCAGGACCAGATGGCCCTGCAGCGCCTCAAGGAGGCCTGCGAGAAGGCGAAGTGCGAGCTCTCGGCCTCGGCGGAGACCCAGATCAACCTGCCCTTCATCACCGCCGACCAGAGTGGCCCGAAGCACCTGATGATGAGCATCACCCGGGCGCGCTTCGAGTCCCTGTGCGCCGAGCTCTTCGAGCGCACCCGGAAGCCCTGCGAGCAGGCCCTGGCCGACGCCGGCCTCAAGCCCGGCGACGTCGACGAGGTCATCCTGGTGGGCGGTTCGACCCGGATTCCCCGGATCCAGGCCATCGTCAAGGAGATCTTCGGCCGGGAGCCGAACCGCTCCATGAACCCCGACGAGGTGGTGGCCATGGGCGCCGCCATCCAGGGCGGGGTCCTGGCCGGCGAGGTGGACGACCTGGTGCTCCTGGACGTCACGCCCCTCTCCCTGGGCATCGAGACCCTGGGCGGGCGCATGACCGTCCTGATCCCCAGGAACACCACGATTCCGACCACCAAGAAAGAGGTCTTCACCACCGCCTCCGACAACCAGACCAGCGTTGAGGTGCACGTCCTCCAGGGCGAGCGACCCATGGCCCGGGACAACCGGACCCTGGACAAGTTCCACCTGGACGGCATCCCGCCGGCGCCCCGGGGTGTACCCCAGATCGAGGTCGAGTTCGACATCGACGCCAACGGCATCCTCCACGTCCGGGCCAGCGACAAGGCCACGGGCAAGGAGCAGAAGGTGCGCATCGAGCAGTCCACGGGTCTCACCGAGGAGGACATCCAGCGCATGCAGGAGGAGGCCGAGCGCTTCAAGGACCAGGACCGGAAGGCCCAGGAGCTGGCCGACGCCCGCAACACCGGCGACCAGGTGGTCTACCAGGCTCGCAAGCTCCTCAAGGACAACGAGGGCAAGGTGGAGGAGGCCGATGCCACCGAGGCCCGGCGCAAGGCCGACGAGCTGGAGGAGCTCATCAAGGGCGAGGACCGGCAGGCCATCCTGCGGGCCACCGAGGAGCTCCAGGGCGTCCTCTCCCGGATCGGCGAGAAGCTGTACAAGGCGGCCAGCGCCGGGGCCGGCGCTCCGGGCGGAGGCGGGGCTGGCGAGCCCGAGGCCACCGGCGAGCCGGCCGCCGAATCCGGCGACCAGGTGGTGGACGCCGACTACGAGGTCAAGGACTGAGCCCGCCAGTGGCCGCTTCCATGGGAGGGGCCGGGGTGTCTACCCTGGTCCCTCCCATGGCGCCCCTCCGGCACCGGGATCCCCCTGTTCCGCGGTTCGGGCAGGCATGATCCACGCGGAACGACTGACCAAGCGCTTCGGCCCCGTCACCGCCGTCGAGGAGGTCACCTTCCGGGTGGCCCGAGGGGAGGTACTGGGCTTCCTCGGGCCCAACGGTGCCGGCAAGAGCACCACCCTGCGCATCCTCTGCGGCTGGTGGCCGCCGAGTGCCGGCCGGGCCGCGGTGGACGGCCACGACCTCCTCCGGGACTCCCTGGGCGCCCGCCGGCGGATCGGCTACCTGCCGGAGAACTTCGCGGCCCCGCCCGAGCTGCGGGTGGCGGAGTACCTGGGCTTCCGGGCCCGGCTGAAGAGCTTGCGCCGCCGGGAGGCCCGGCGGCGTACCGGCGAGGTGGCCGACCGGCTGGGCCTGGGGGAACGACTGGGCCAGACCATCGGCAGCCTGTCCCGGGGCTTCCGCCAGCGGGTCGGCCTGGCCGACGCCCTCCTGGCCGATCCCCCCGCCCTCCTCCTGGACGAGCCCTTCACCGGCCTGGATCCCCTGCAGCGCCAGGAGTTCCGGGAGTTCCTCCGGGATCTGGCCCACCGGGAGGGCAAGGCGGTGCTCTTCAGCAGCCACGTCCTGCCCGAGGTGGAGGACCTGGCCGACCGCCTGCTGATCCTGCACCGGGGCCGGGCCCGACTCCTCGGGGATCTCGAGGAGCTCCTCCATGCCGCCCGGCGGGAGGCGCCACTGCGTCTGGAGGTGGCCGGGGATCCCGGAGCCCTGGCGGCGGCCCTGGCCGACGCCCCCGGCCTGGGCGAGGCCTGCCCCGTGGTCGGGCGGGACGGCCGGGCACTGCTCCTGCGGCCCCAGGACGAGGACGCCCGCCGGGCCCTGCTCCGGCTGCTGGTGGCCCGGGACGAGGACCTCCGGGAGCTGCGGCCCCTGACTCCCTCCCTGGAGGAGCTCTTCCGGCGCCAGATGGCCGAGGCCGAGGCCGGGGAGGATGCCCGGTGAGAGCCTTCCTGGCCCTCCTCGGGCGGGAGGTCTACTCCCTGGCGGTGGCCCCGGTGGTGTACCTCCTCCTGGGCGTCTGGTTCCTGCTCAATGGCCTCCTCTTCATCTACCTCCTCACCTGGAGCCCGGCGGTCCAGCACGACCTCACCCTGCTGCCCCAGTTCCTCTTCGGTTCGGGCCTGCTGGTGTGGTTGCTGCTGCCCGCCTTCCCCCCCCTCCTGACCCTGCGCCTCTTCGCCGAGGAGCATCGCCTGGGCACGCTGGAGCCCCTGCTCACCGCCCCGGTCCGGGATGCGGCCGTGGTCCTGGCCAAGTACCTGGCCGTCCTGCTCTTCTTCCTGGTCTTCTGGAGCGGCGTCGCTGCCCTGTTCCTGCTCTTGAGCTTCTTCGGCGCGCCCTTGGACCTGGGCCGGGTGGCCGCTGGCTTCCTCGGCGGCTTCCTGACCAGCGCCCTGTTCCTGGCCACCGGTCTCTGGGCCTCTTCCTGGGGTGGCAACCTGGTGGTCGCCGCTGGGGGGGGGGCAGCCCTGAACTACCTGCTCCTCTTCCTGCCCGCCCTCTTTGCCCAGGCCGAGGGCTGGCCCGGTGACCTGGCCCGGGCCACCTACATTCCCGGGATGCTGGACGGGGGGTTCGCCGCCGGGGTGGTGGACTCCTACGCCGTGGCCTTCTTCCTGGTCCTGGCCGCCCTGTTCCTGTTCCTGACCTGGGTGCGCCTGGTCTCCCGGAGGTGGGTGCCGTGAGCCTCTGGCGGAGCCGCCGCCTGCGCCTGGGCCTCCTCGCCCTGGCCGCCGCCGCCGGGGCCCTCCTCCTGGCGGCCGCCCTCCTCCAGGTCCTGGACCGGCCGGGGACCCGCTGGCGCTGGGACTGGAGCCGGACCGGCAGCGGCGGCCTTTCCGAGCGGACGGCGGCGGCCCTGGCCTCCCTGCCCGAGGGCAGCGCCCTGACCGCCTTCCTCCTGGAGGAGGAGCCGGCCTGGACCTGGAACGGCGCCGCGGTCTATCCCCGTGCCTTCGCCCGTCTCCGGACCCTCCTGGAGGACGCCCGCATCCAGGCCCGGGGCCGCCTGGAGGTGCGCATCCTGGACCGGGGTTCCAGCCTGGTGGACCTGGAGGAGGCACGGACCCGGCTCCAACGGGAGCCCGGGGAGACCCTGGTCCTGGCCACGCCCCGGCAGCGCCAGGTGCTGCGCTTCGAGGACCTCTTCCAGGTCCAGCCTCCGGACCTGCAGCGGGGTCGGCCCGCCCGCCTCCGCCAGGAGCGGGTGGACGCCGCCCTCGGGGACGCCGCCCTGCGCCTGGCCCGGGAGCGCCTGCCCCGGGTGGCGGTGGTCACGGGGCTTGGGGAGCTCGGGCCGGAGCCGAAGGAGACCCTGCGGCCCCTTCGCTCCCTCCTGGCCGCCGAGGGCATGGAGCCGGTCCTGGTGGCCTCGCCCGAGGAGGCCGGCGACGCCGACCTGCTGGTGGTCCCCCGGCAGGACCGGCCCCTGGGGCCCGGCGCCGCCAGCGCCCTGGAGGACTGGCTGGCCGTCGGCCGGCCCCTGCTCCTGGCCCTGGACGCCTTCGCCCCCGATGCCGTGGCCGCGGCCTGGAACCGCCTCCTGGAGGAGCCGGGCGTGCACTACGGCAGCGGCCTCGTCTGCCAGCCCTTCCGGGGCCGGACCGGGCTCAACGCCTGCTCGGTCCTGGAGATCGGGCCCGAGGGTCTGGCGGTGAGCCACGCCGTCACCCGGCGGATGGCCGAGGCCCGGCGGGGGCTGGTCCTCCGGGGTGCCCGGCCCCTGCTCCTCGACGCCGGCAGCAACGACTTCCTCCGGGAGGCCCTGGTCCGGACCGGCGCCCGGGCCTGGGTGGAGATCCTGCCGGGACCCGACTTCCAGCCGGGCCCCCGGGAGCCCCAGGACGTCCAGGTCCTGGCCCTGGCGGCCGAGCCCCTGCTGCCCGGCCAGGGCTCCCGGATCCTGGCCCTGGGCTCCAGCAGCCCCCTCCTCGGGGACCTGGCCCTGGACCGGGACCTGGTGGCCGCCGGCCTGCGCTGGCTCCTCGAGGAGGAGCCGGAGGGGGGGGGACTCGTGGCCGTGGAGAGCCTCCCCTTCCGCCTGCCGCCGGAGCGCCAGGCCCGCCTGGCCAACCTCTGCATCCTGGTGCTCCCGGGCGCCACCCTGCTCCTGGGCCTCCTGGTCTTCCTCCGCCGCCGCCGATGAGCCCCGCCCGCCTCTTTCTCCTGGTCCTCCTGATGCTCGCTCTGGCCGCCGCCCTGCACTTCCTGGGCGGTTCCGGGGGAGCGGCTCCCGAGGTGCCCGTGCCGAAGCCCGCCGACCGCCCTCTCCTGCCCGGCCGGCCGGAGGAGGTGGTCCGGCTCACCATGCACCACACTGCCCGGGAGGCCCTGATCCGCCTGGAGCGCCAGGCCGGCGACTGGCGGCTGAGCGAACCCATCGCCGACCGCCCCGAGCCCGAGGCAGTACGGGTGGCCCTGGAGGTGCTGGCCGGCGGCGACTGGGCACCGGCGCCGCCGTCCTGGCGGGAGCGGCCCGCCGCCGATCTGGGCCTGGACCCGGCCCGGATCGTGGTCCAGGTGGACCATCGGGACGGCACGCGCCACGAGCTGCGCCTCGGCGCCCCGGCCGCCGCCGGGGAGTGGTACGCCGCCGAGCGGGACGGAGAGCGGATCCGCCTGGGAGCCCGGAGCTTTCGCGTGCTGCGCCGGCCCCTCCAGGAGTGGCGAGACCACCGGGTCCTGGCCCGACCCGGGAGCATCCACCGCCTCGAGTACCGGCCCGCTGGGGGGGGGGAAGGCTGGGTCCTGGACCGGAGCGGCGGCCGCTGGCGCCTGGTGGAGCCCATGGCCGTGCCCCTGTCGCCGTTGGCACGGAGCGCCGTGGCGCGCCTCCTGGGGGCGCGCATCGAGGACCTCCGGGACGATGCCATCACCGCCGCGGAGAGGTCCCGCCTGGCGGCCGGCGCCACGCTGGTGGCCGAGGGCGGCGGGCAGCGCCAGGTCCTGCACCTGGACGGAGCCCAGGGCTGGCTGGAGGGCCGCCCCTATCTGCTGGCCCTGGATGCCGGCGACTTCCGCCTCCTGGACATGGACCTGGAGACCCTGCGCAGCCACCGGCTCCTGGACCTGGAGCCGACAGAGGTGGTGTCCCTGCGCCTGGAGCGTGGTGACCGGGTCCTGGAGCTGCGCCGGCGGGGACCTGCCTGGGCGGTCCTCGGCGGGCCGGTCCTGGAC
>CAYMFV010000054.1:0-12094 GCA_964389745.1 uncultured Planctomycetales bacterium
GGACACTGGCCCCCGAGCTCGCCGACCTGCGCGGGCTCCCCTCCCCCCCCCCAGAGTGGGAACGGCGGGTGGCGGCGCTCGGAGCCAGCATCGCCCGCGGGCTCCAGGTCGCCCACGAGGCCGGGGTCGTGCACCGGGACGTCAAGCCCTCGAACATCCTCCTCTGGCCGGATGGACGGCCCGTCCTGGCCGACTTCGGCCTGGCCCGGACTTCCGGCGCCCGGACACTCACCCAGCCGGGGCTCCTGACGGGCACGCCCCTCTACATGGCGCCGGAGCAGCGTGCCCGGGCCCACCAGGTGGACGGCCGGGCCGACGTGTACTCCCTCGGCGTCGTCCTCCTCGAGGCCCTCACCCTGCTGCCGCCCACCGCGGACGGGGAGGCCGGGTCCGGCAGCCGTTCCCTGGAGGACTGCCTCGTGGCCGCCGAGACCGATCCCCGGCACCACCGCCGGAGCGTGCCCCGGGAGCTCGCCGCCATCGTCCGCCGCGCCCTGGAGGTCGACCCGGCGGACCGCTACGCCACGGCCGGGGCCCTGGCCCGGGACCTGGAGGCCTGGCTGGCCGGCCGGCCGGTGAGCGCCTGCCGGCGCACCCTCCCCTACCTGCTGCGCAAGGCCGTCCGCCGGCACCCCGTCCGCGCCACCGTCCTGGCCGCCGCGGCGGTGGTCCTGGGGGTCGCCGGCGGCGGCCTGCAGCGGGTGCACGACGAGCACCTGGCCCGGCGCCTCGAGCGGGCGAGCCACCTCCGCACCGAGGCGGCCAGCCTGCTCGAGCGCCACGAGCTCCTGGCCGCCACCCTCCACCTTCAGGACGCCCTGTCCGACCCGAGCTGGGTGCGCACCGCCGATGCCACGGCCCGTCGCCAGGTCCTGGACCACCTGCGCGCCCTCCTGGCCGCCGGCGCTCCGGACGCCGCCCTCACCCTCCTCGAGATCCTCCAGCCCGCTGCGGGCCCGGAGCTGCGGCCCAACCTGGCCTTCCTGCGTGCCTGGGCCCTTGCCCTCCGGGGGGACCTTCGGGCCTCGGTGGACCAGCTCGACGACCTGGGGCACTACCCGGATCTGGTGGCCCGGCTCCGCCCCCTCACCCGGGCCCGCTTCCTGGATCGGACCCCGCCAGGGCTGACCGCCAATCCTGGTCGCTGGGCCTTCGCCGACCTGGACGGCGACGGGGCGCACGAGCTCTGGGGCGTGGTCGCCATGGACACCAGCGGCAGGAACGTCCGCCTGCACCTGGAGCGCTGGGACCTTGCCGGGGCACGGCCCGACGTGACGGCCGGGGTGGTCACCGCGGGCCCCCCGTCCCATCCAGGCCGGCACTACCAGTACCACCTGGCCGCCCCCCCCCCGGGCAGGCAGCTCCTGCTGTTCTTCGGGCCGCAGCCCAGGAGTGGCGGCGAGTGCACGAAGGTCCGCTGGACCGTCGGCCGCATGCAAGCCCCAGCCGCCGATCCCGCCACCTGGGTGCTCCGCACCGGTTGCGAGGAACTGCCCTCGAACGGCATTCAGGTCGTCGCCGCCGGGGATGGCCTCGTGGCCGTGGGCACCGCCCACCCCGAGCGGCGGATCCTGCTCCTGGACGAGGATCTCCAGGTCCTCCCCGGAGGCATCCTGGATCCCCGCCCGCTGGACGTCCTGGGGCTGGTCTTCACCGGAGAGCAGGGTTACGGCGCCCCGATCCTGGTCGCGGCCTGCGGCGACCAGACGCGCCACTGCCTGCGGCGGGTCGAGCGCCTCCCGGATGGAACCTGGACCTGGGGCCGGACCCTCCTCACCCGGAAGGACACGGAGCTGCGTCTCGCCCCGGTCGCCCCGCCCCGCCAGTGGCTCCTCCTCCTCGGGGAGCGCTGCGCCGTACCCGTGCCCGGCCTCCCGGCGCCGCCGCCGGCCTTCCAGATCCTGGAGCTGCCCGGCGGGCACATCCTTCCCCTGTCGGGTCCCCAGCCCTGGCGGCGCCCCGGGAAGCTGCGGCTCGGCCCCTGGGAGCCGTACAGCCCCGACGGCGCCCTCGTGTCGGCCTCCTTCCGGCTGCCCCTCTTCGAGGGTGCCCCGGCCAGCCCCTTCACCTTTGCCATGCTGGCCTGGCCCGAGGGGGCCTGGCCCCTGGCAGCCCGGATCGACGCCCACAAGGAGGGACAGGTTACCGGCCTGGCCGGAGACGCGGACGGCGACGGGGACCCGGAGGTCTTCCTGGTTGGCTCTACCGGGGGAGCGGTCCTCCTGGGCGCCGGCGGCCGGCCGGCCGACGGTCTCCGTTCACATCTCCTGGGCCCCCGGTTCTCCGATCTGTCGCTCCTGACTGCCATGCTCCAGCGCTGGCTCGCCCGGCCCGTGACCCTGGAGGCCTGGCGGGACCTCCTGCGGGCGACTCTGAAGGGCCCCCTCGGGGGCGGACTCGCCCCGCTCCTGGAGCGGCTCGAACCGCCTGCCGGGGTCCCGATCCTCACCTGGCAGGCCTGGCGGGAGGAGGCGCTCCTCCTGGCGGGCCAGCCGGCGACGGTCACGCGCGACGAGCCGGGCCTGCTCCTGTCGCCCGCCGGCCGCAAGGCCCTGGCCCGGAGCCTCCGGCCGGCCGGGGGCCGTCTCCTCGACTGGGGCGGCTTCCCCGATCCCGGCGGCCCCGACCCGGAGCGACGGATTCCCGTGCACGGCGACTGGGAGCTCGTGCCCGGTCCGCTGCCGGCACCGATCCCCGCCGGGGCTCTCTCCTCGTCCTGGCCCCCCCTGCCCGATGGGCACCTGCCGGGCGCCCTCGTCTTGCCCCTTCCCTACGAGGAGGACCGGCTCCTGGCATGGACTCCCACCCGGACCTTGCAGCCGGGCCACCCCTGGCGGCTGTCGGTCTGCCTGGCCCTCGACCGGGCGGAGTACGCCTGCGGCGTGGACATCCTCGTCCTAGACGGCCGGCAGGCCGTGGAAGCCGGCTTCCGGGGCCAGTCCGACCTCCCCGACTCGGTGCTCGCGGCGGTGCGCCTGGTCCGCAACCGCACCAACTACGACCTGGGGGACTCCTTTGCCCTCGGGCTCGGCTCCACGGGGGGCTGGCGCACCCTCTGGATCTCCGATCCCCACCCGCGCCAGAGCCTCCAGGGCATCCTGCTGCGCTTCGAGCTGCTGCTCCTCCCGGACCCCGGTCTCCTGGTCCTGCGCCTGCGCCGGGCCGAGGACCTGGCGAGCATGCCCGACCTCTGGCGGGCCGTCCTCCTCTGGACGCCCGGGCCGGGCGCCCCGCAGGCGCCGCTGGCAACTCGCCGGCCCTCCCTGGCCCTCGCCCACAGCGCCAACCGGGACGGGCTCAAGGACATCCCCGTGCAGGCCACCCTCCGGGTCCGCTGGGCCACGCTCGAGGACCTGGGGGCGGACCCGGAGGATTGACCCTCACCCCGCCGCCATCCGCGCCACCTCGGCGGCCACGGCGTCGCGCAGCTCCGGGGGACCCAGCACCCGGGCGCCAGCCCCCCAGCCGAGCACCCAGCGCCGGGTCTCGGGCACCGAGGTCATGGGGAAGGACAGGGTCAGGCCGCCGTCCCGGTGCTCCCGGACGCGCTGCTCGGGATGCCACTCCCGCTCCCGGATCCAGGGGGCGGTGGCGGTGTCGAAACGGATCCGGGCCCGGCGGGGGAGCTGCCCGGCCGGGGCCACGAAGCGCCGGAAGCGCCGGCGCAGCCAGGCCCGGGCGTCGAAGGGCTGCCGCTCCAAGGGGATGCGCCGCTGCAGGAGACGGGCGCCCCGGACCCGGCGCAGGGCGTAGAGGCGCACCTCCGCCCCCCCCCGCCGGGCCAGGAGGTACCAGTCGCCCTCCAGGCAGGCCAGGTGCAGGGGCTCGACCTGCAGCTCGGCCGGCTGCGGATAGCCCGCGGCCTGGTAGCGGAGCTGCAGGCAGCGGCCGGCGCGCAGGGCCTTGAGGACGCTCGTCCAGACCCGACGGGAGACCCGCCCCCGGCCCGAGAAGTGGAAGGAGACCTGCTCGCCGACCCACTCCGGGTCGACGCTCACCGGCTCCTCGAGGACCTGGTCCAGCTTGCGGAAGAGACGTTCCAGGGTCTCGGCCATGGGCGTCTCCCGCCAGGCCTCGGCCATCTGCCGGGCCAGGAGGAGCTGCAGGAGCTCGCCCTCGCTCAAGCGCACCCGGGGGAGGTCCCACTCCGGCTCGGTGAGGACCAGGGTGTGGCGGCGGCGGTCGTACTCCACCGGCGCCCCGTACTCCTGGCGGAGAACCTCCAGGTCCCGGAGGATGGTTCGGCGGTCGACCCCCAGCTCCTCGGCCAGGTCCTGGCAGGTTGCGGGCCGGCCCCGGGCCAGGCGGTCCCGGATGTGCTGCAGGCGGCGCAGGCGCTGGATCTGCTGCATGGGTGGAAGAAGGTCCGGCCTGTGACACGTCCTGTCACAGCCCCCGTGGACCATAGCGCCCATGCGCCGCCTGCACAATCTTGCCCTCCTGTCCCGGGGCGAGCTCCTCGCCGTCGAGGAGGCCCGCCGCTTCCTGCACGACAACCCGCAGCTCGGTGACGACGCCTGCATCCTCCGGGCCGGTCGCCTGCTGGCCGCCCTCGGCGAGGCCCGCTCGAGCTGTGACGACGAGGAGTCCCTCCTCCACCTCGAGGAGCTCCTCCAGCGCCTGCGCCGCCTCCTGGCCTGGGCGCCGAAGGACGCCGACAGCCACTTCCTGGCCGCCTGCCGCCGGGCCGGCCTGGATCCCCTGGAGCGGGAGATCCTGCTCCTCCTCGTGGTCGCCCGCCTGGGACTGCTGCCGCCGGGAACGATCGGACCGGTGACCGACGTCGAGGACGTCCAGCAGCTCCTCACCACCATGGGCGCCGACGGCCTGGGCGTCCTCCGGGCCCTCTCGCCGAACGGGCGCCTGGCGCGCAGCGGGCTCCTCCGGCTCCAGGAGGGCGACGGCCCGGTGGACAGCGAGGTCCAGGTGGACGCCACCTTCCTGCGCCCCTTCTGGACCGGTGACCGGGAGCCGCCCGGCTGGCCGGTGGAGAGCTGGGAGGAGCTCCTCGACCGGCTCCAGGTGGTGGCCGCGGCCGTGGAGCGCCGCCTCCACGAGAGCCGGATGCGGGACGAGCCCGACCTCCTGCCGGGCGCGGCCCGGGACCGGAACCTGCTGCCGCCCCGCCTCGGCTACCTCCTCCAGGGCCTGGAGCAGACCCTGGAGCGGCATCCCGACTGGCCGCTGGCCGAGGTCTTCTCCGGCCTGCGTCCGCCCGAGCGCTTCCTGGTTCTCATCCTGGCCTGCCGGGAGCTTGGCCACATCGACTCCGAGAGCGCCGTCTTCCACGGCGAGGGCCTGGCCCGGGTCCTCGCGCCCCGGCCGCACCAGCTGCGCAGCCGCCTGCGCCTCCTCGCCCACAAGGGTCGCCTGCGCCAGCAGCGCCTGGTGCAGCCGGTGCCGGCTCCCGGCTTCGGCACCATCCAGGAGGACGACACCTTCCTGCGCCTGGCCGAGTGGGAGCTCACCCGGGAGGCCTGCGAGCAGCTGCGCCTGCCCCGCCGCCCCGAACGCGTCGGGGGGGGGGCGCGGCAGCCGCACCTGGGGCTGGACCGGGTGGTCCTGCCCGCCGACGTCCGGGCGCAGGTCGAGTCCGTCCTCCTGCACGTCCAGGAGGAGCGGCGCCTCTTCGAGGAGTGGGGCCTCGGCAGGGCCATCGCCTACGGCCGGGGCATGGGTGTCCTCTTCAGCGGCCCGCCGGGCACCGGCAAGACGGCCACCGCCGAGGCCATCGCCCACGAGCTGGGCCGGGACATCCTGGTCGTGGACTACGCGACCCTGCAGAGCATGTGGGTGGGCGAGACCGAGAAGAACGTCGCCCGGGTCTTCCGGGAAGCTGCCCGCCACGACTGCGTGCTCTTCTTCGACGAGGCCGACGCGGTGTTCTTCGACCGGGACTCTGCGGTCCGCTCATGGGAGGCCCGGGAGGTGAACGTCCTCCTCCAGCAGCTCGAGAACTTCCCGGGGGTGTGCATCCTGGCCACCAACCGGGAGGCGGTCCTGGACACGGCCCTGGCCCGGCGCCTGGCGGTGAAGGTGCGCTTCCGGGTGCCCGGCGCCGGGGAGGCCGTGGCCATCTGGCGCCTGCACCTGCCTCCGGAGCTGCCCCTGGCCGGCGACGTGGACCTGGAGCGCCTGGCGCGGCTCGGGCTCACCGGCGGCCAGATCAAGAACGCCGTCCTGCAGGCGGCCCGCCGGGCCCTGGCCCGGGGGCGCAAGGCCCGGGTACGCCACGCCGACCTGGAGCAGGCGGCCCGGGACGAGCTGGCCGCCATGCCGGCCGGGGAGGGCATCGGCTTCCGGGCCGGCTATGCTGATTCCCGATGCCGCTCCCGGCGGAACCGCAGGTCTTCGTCGCCCAGACCGACTGGGAATGGTTCCGGTACTTGCGCAGCCGGGCCGACCGGCGGGGCTGGGTGGACGAGGTGAACTTCTGGTCGCCGCGGGCCAGGACCCCCCTGCGCGCCGATCTCCGCCCGGGCGACCCGGTCTTCCTGCGCCTGAAGAGCCCCCGCAACGCCATCGCGGGCTACGGCTTCTACGGCACCTTCTCGCGGCTCCACCTGGAGCAGGCGTGGGAATGGTTCGACTGGAGGAACGGTGACCCGGACCCCATCCGCTTCCTCCAGCGCCTGGGCCGCTACCGCGGCGTGGACCTCCTCGATCCGCAGGCGCCGCGGGACCCGCTGGGCTGCACCATCCTCCGCAACGTCTTCTTCTGGCCCAACGACCGCTGGATCCCCTGGACCGAGACGGCGGCGGGGTGGAGCCACAACATCGTCCGTGGCCGGCGGGTGACCGACCCCGCCAACCTGGACCGCCTCCTCGCGCAGATCCAGTTCGACGCCCTCCCCGAGGAGTTCACGGAGTGCTTCGTGCCGCTCGACGTGGACGAGCGCGTCCGGGCCGATTCCCTCGCCGTCCGGCGCGAGGGCCAGGGGACCTTCCGCGCCCGGCTTCTGGAGGCCTACGGCCACCAGTGCGCCATCACCGGCGAGCACACTGATCCGGTACTGGACGCCGCCCACATCCAACCCTATCTCGGCCCCCGGAGCAACCATCCCCAGAACGGCCTCCTCCTCACCAAGGAGTTCCACACCCTCTTCGACCTGGGCTACGTCACCGTGACCCCCGAGTACGAGGTCCGGGTCAGCCCCCGGCTGCGCGAGGAGTGGGACAACGGCCACCGCTACTATCCTCACGATGGCCGGCCGCTCCTGGTGCTGCCCGACCAGGAGACGGAGCGCCCCTCCCCCGAGGTCCTGGCCTGGCACAACGATCGGGTGTTCCGGGGATAGCTCCGAATCAGGGAACGGGCGACCAGGCGAAGCTCGAGACCCCGTTGGCGGTTGTGCTGTCGAGCTCCAACTCCTCCTGTCCCATCCTGTCGTTCACGTGGAGGCTCCAAGAACTTGTCCGGAAGGCGCACCACCGTCCCGTGACATCCCACTCGTAGTCGCTCGAGATGTTCTGCTCACCGAGCAGGACCTTGCCACTTCCGTCCGGCCCGATGCCGTACAGTTCGGAGCCACTGTTCGTGGTCTCATCGGCGAGGTAGGCGATGCGCAGGATGTCGCTGGCCGGCGACCAGGCGAAGCTGGTGACATCGGAAACGAGCGCCCCGTTGAGCCTGAGGTTGCCGGTACCGTCCGGATTGCTGACGAAGAGCTCCCACTGGTCGTTGACCATCTGGTCAGCGCGGTAGGCGATCTTCGAATCGTCCGGAGCCCAGGCGAAAGACTCCACGTCGCCGTTGGGCGTCAGGAAGCCGTTCACCTTCACGGCGCTCTCCGGCAGCGCCGGCGCCGCGTCGTTGGCGTAGAGTTCGAAGCGCCCGTCGAACTCCTCGTCCGCACGGTAGGCGATGCGGCTCGAGTCATGCGACCAGGCGTATGCCATGACGTCGCCATTGACGGCCAGGGTGTTGCTGACGCGGACGTTTGCCGTCCCGTCCAGATTGCTCGTGAACAGCTCTCCCCCGGCCAGGTAGCCGACCTTGCTCCCACCCGGAGCCAGGGAGAAGCTGCTGACGCTCGCGCCCAGGGGGTCGCTGATCGTCCAGGTGCTGGCCCCGGACGGATCGGCGCCACGCACCTCGTAGAGTCCGCTGAAGTAGGGCCGCAGGATGAGCATGCTCCCATCCAAGGACCAAAGGTAGTCGGAACCCAGGGACCAGTCCACCACGCCGCTGACTTTCACCCAGCCCGTACCGTCCGCCTGGACGACATAGAGCTCCTGCAGGCCCGGATTGTCCGCACCTGCCCGCACGGCGAGCTGTGAGCTGTCCGGACTCCACTGGTAGTCGGAGACATCGCCACCGGCAGGCAGGACCGGGTTCATCTTGACCACACCGCTGCCATCGGCGTTGACCACATAGAGCTCGAAGACCTCGTCGAGGTCCTGGTCCGCTCGGTAGGCAAGCCTGCTGCTGTCTGGCGACCAGGCGAAGTCGCGCACGTCGCCCACCGGGATCAACGGACCGTTGACGAGGTGATTGCCTGTGCCATCGGCTTGCGACACGAACAGCTCATCCAGGGTGTCGAAGTTCTGATCGGCGATGTAGGCCGCATGGGAGCCATCGGACGACCAGGAGTAGGCGGTGACGTTGGCCGTCTGCCCGAAGCCGGCGTGGAGCTTCACCCGGGACGTTCCGAAAGTGTTGCTCCCGAACAGCTCGCCGCTCCACCCGCCGGTCTCCTCAGTAGACCGATAGAGGACCCGCGGCAGGCGCGCCACGATGGTCTCGGGAGCACTCAAGACCATGCCCGCCGGCCCACTGGTCCCGACCGCCGCCTGGAAGCTGACCTCGGTCCCGAGGGCGATGTCGGGCGAGAGTGCGCCGGACACCGACAGCGTTCCGTCAGGACCGGTCCACGCGAACTGGCCGAAGCCCGTCGGATCCAGCCCGTTGAAGATCAGGGTGTAGTTCAGGAGATTCAGCAGGCCGTAGGTGAGCAAGGGGGCTCCGGGCTCCCGTGCCGTGCCCTGGGCCAGGACCACGGGCTGGTAGGGTTCACCGGAGACCAGGAAGGTGACGACCGTGCCGGGGATCAGGTCCTGTCGGGGGTCCCCGGAGAACCCGTCCAAGGCGCGTCCGTTCACCGTGAGGGAGGCTTCCGGCGAGTTCGGCTGGACCTGGGCGTGAACAGCTCCAGGCAGCAGCAGGATTGTCAGGAGAGTCAACAAGGGGAGGTATCTGCACATGCCTTCATCCTGGGAAGGGGGTTGCAGGCACCATATCAACTCAAGAGCGGCAGGATCGGCGATCCCTTTCAGGTCGCTCCTGTTGCGTCCACAAACTCTGTCCGCGTTTGTGCCCCCCTTGCCGCAACTGGGCGCATGTAGTGGCAACCGCGGAGAGATCCACCACGCATTGTGTATCCGCGGCCGCGGAGTGCTCCGGAGAAAAGAAATGCCGGGACTCGGCGGTTGCCGCCGTCCTCGGGCCTCATCCGCCGTTCCGCGTCTGCGCACTCCAGCTCGCCCCGGCACCCGCCGGCATCCGGGCGGCGTCGCCGGCCACAGCCCTGCCGCGCGAGGGGAGAGGACTACCGGGAAGCTGTCAGCGCCGCTTCCTCTTGCGCTTCGCCCGCTCCTTCTCGTACTCCTCGGCCCACTCCCAGATTAGGTCGGCAGCCTCCTCGCCGTACAAGGGCTGGATCCACTGGTTGCTCTTGCGCCAGGGCGTGGCCACGCGGAGGCCCGCCCGCTCCAGGAGCGCCTGGACCTCCTCCAGCTCCGCGTCGTCGAAGAGCAGGAAGCGGACCTCGTAGCCCTTCTTGTAGCTCTGGGAGTCCTCGCCGCGGCGACGGTCCCTCCGCGGCATGCGAATCCGGCCATTGCGACAGAAGTAGGCCGCCAGCTTGTGGCGGACGCGTTTCGGCACGTTGCTCTGCGCCATCGTTACCCCTTTTCGACGATGAGTCCCAGACTGGCCGAGAAACCGTGCAGATACGGCTTCCCGCAGACCGGGCCGATCTCGCCGGCGGCGAACATGCCGGCCACCGGCAGATCCGGATAGAAACGGCGAAGCTGACGGACGTCGTGGTCCGGCTCGCCGAACATGTGCACCCCACGGCCACCGCAGTCGAAGAGCAGTCCCGACACGGGCCGCGGGTAGAGGGCGCTGGCCAGCTGGAGCATGTCCACCAGCTCCCGATGGGCGGTGTGGGCGTCCCGGGTGTGGAACTGGAGTTCCGTACCCTCTTCCACCAGCTCGGCCACTTCCATGGTTCCGGTGATGGCGTCCACATCCGTCAAGCCGCGGATGAGAAACCCACTGTGTCCTGGCTCCTCTCCCGGCCGTCCCTTGAGGGTGCGCAGCCCCACCTGGGGCGCACGTACGAAGGAGCGGCGCTCCTCCTCGTCCAGTTCCCGGAGGAGGTCCCGGAGCTTGTCGTAGGCAGGGTCGCCACTCAACTCGTAGATGGTACCGCGCTCGCAGCGGGTCACGACGAAGGAATCGCCCACGGGCCGGCACCCCTGGCTGATCACGGGCTGGAGGAGTGCCGAACCCTCCAGCACGATACCAACCGCCCCCCCCTCTGCAACCTCCTCCCCGGCCAGAAGGACGTTGTCCCCGGGCTCAGGGCCGCCGCTGGCCAGCCCCCCCACCAGGGGGGGGAGGTCCGGGCTCCGGCGGAGGCTCTGGAGGAAGGACCCGGCCGGGAAGACGGCCGGGTCGGCCAGGAGGACCACCCCCCCCTCCGGGCCGGCCTCCCGCCAGCCCCGGACCACAGCCCCCCCCTCGCCGTGCTCCAGGCGGAGGCGGAAGGACTCCACCCGACAGCCGGGCAGCCGGGCGGCCCAGATCACCAGCCCGGGGCCCTCCTGGACCTCCCGGCCGCCGCCGATGACCCCTGCGGCCGTGCAGCCGGCCAGGGCGTCGGGCATCAGGAAGTCGTGGATCCGCTCCAGGATCTCCCCGGCGGCGTCCTTGTGGTGGGGCGTGAAGAAGACCAGGGCCACGTCGGGATGGGCGCCAACCCCCTCCGCCACCGCCCGGACCGCCTCCCGGACCGCCGAGCGGGTGTCCGCCCGGGTGGAGAGGCCGTCGGCGGCGCGCATCTGGCCAGGGATCTTCATCGGGGGAAGGCCTCGGGCACCCCGCCGTCCACGGGCAGCCAGGCGCCCGTGGTCGGGGTCCGGCGGGCGGCGAAGAAGAGTACCGCCCGCCCCACGTCCTCGGCCGAGACCGCCCGCCGCAGCAGGTTCCTCTCCAGGTAGTAGTCCTGCAACTGTTCCACTTCGAGCCCCCGGCTCCGGGCCCGGGCAGGACCCACCTCCTGCCAGAGGCCCGAGGGATTCTCCCCGTGGG
Source organism: uncultured Planctomycetales bacterium (assembly GCA_964389745.1). Taxonomy (GTDB): domain Bacteria; phylum Planctomycetota; class UBA1135; order UBA1135; family UBA1135; genus CAYMFV01. The sequence continues at coordinate 11,318 of CAYMFV010000054.1, forward strand.
AGAAGACGGCGTCGGGGCAGACCATGTTCACCTGGATTCCGTACCGGGCCCACTCCAGGGCCGCGACCCGGGCGAGCTGGTGGGCGCCGGCCTTGCTGGCGCTGTAGGCGCCGAACTCGGCCCCGGGGGCGGGCACGTTCTTGCTCGAGACCAGGACCACCGCCCCCCCCTGGCCCTGGCGCCGGAGGATCTCCCCCCCCACCCGGAGGGTCAGGAAGACCCCCACCTGGTTGATCTCCACCAGGCGGCGGAAGCCCTCCGCCGCCTCCTCCAGGATGCCGGCCACCCGTGCCGCCCCGGCGTTGGGCACCAGGATGTCCAGCCCCCCGTGGCGCAGCACCACCTCCTCCAGGGCCCGCTCCAGGGAGGCCTGGTCGGTGACGTCTGCCTGGATCGCCCAGGCCCGCCCCGGCGCCGTGGCCACCTCGACCCGGCCGGCCGCCGCCTCGGCCCGGGCCCGATCCAGGTCCAGGAGGACCACCACCGCCCCGGCGGCGGCCAGGACCTGGGAGACGCCCTCGCCGATGGCGCCACCCCCCCCCGTCACCACCGCCACCTGGCCGGCCAGCTCCGGCCGCTCGCCGGCCAGCTTGGCCCGCTGGAGGGGCCAGGTCTCCATGTCGAAGTGGTGGACCGCCTCCAGGCCCTCCCAGGGCCCCAGGCTCCGGCCGGCGGCCTTGGCCCGGAGGTTGTGCTCGGCCAGGTCGGCGGCGGCCCGGGCCCGGGAGGCGTCCGGCCCGGCGCCGAAGACCCCGCAGCCCGGCACGCAGACCACCC
>CAYMFV010000055.1:0-11929 GCA_964389745.1 uncultured Planctomycetales bacterium
CTACGGTGGTTCGTCTGCGACAGCCGGCCCCCCCCGGCTCCACGTCCTGCGCGTCCGCGGACGGGGGCGATGGTGTCGCAGGCCGCCGCGCACCGTCCCGAGGGTCAGGAGGAGCAGGGCGACGGCACCGGCCGGGTTCAGCCGGCCAGGGCTCGCCGGAAGGTCTCGGGGTCGGCGCACAGCTCTTGGCAGGGCCGGGGCGGGTCCAGGCGGCCATCCCGGAGGACGGCGAGCTCGCCGCCCAGGGCCCTGGCCTCCTCGGGTTCGTGGGTGACCAGCAACACCCCGGCCTGGGTCCGGGCCAGGATCTCCTCGAGGAAACCCAGGCCCTCGGTCCGGGCCAGGGGGTCCAGGCTGGCGAAGGGCTCATCCAGGAGGAGGAGGCGCGGCTCCAGGGCCAGGGCCCGGGCCAGGGCCAGGCGTCGGGCCTCGCCCCCGGACAGGGTAGCCGGCCGCCGCTCCAGAAGGGCTCCCAGCCCCAGGCGTTCCAGGACCTCCCGGGCCCGGGCGGTGGCTTCCCGACGGCTGCGGCCGGCGGCCCGGAGGGCGTCCCGGACGTTGGCCAGGACACTGCGGCCCGGCCAGAGGCCGAGATCCTGGAAGACCATCTGTACCCCCCGGCGCCAGGGCGCGAGCAGCACCCGGCCTGGAGCCGAGGCCCGGCGTCCGGCCAGGAGGATCTCGCCGGCCGCCGGGCGCTCCAGGCCGGCCACCAGGCGCAGGAGGGAGGTCTTGCCGGCGCCGGAGCGACCCGCCACCGTGAGCCGGGCTCCCTCCTCCAGGTGCAGCTCCAGCTCCCGGAGCACCGGCTGGCCACCGGCCGACCAGGCCAGGCCGCGGATCTCCAGGAGGGGGGGGGCGGTCACGGGCGGGCGGGGCGCAGCAGGCGCAGGGTGGCGGGCAGGGCCACCGGCAGGAAGAGGATCAAGGCGAGGAGGAGGCCGAAGGCGGCCACGAAGTTGTCCCGGCCGAAGTGCAGGGCGTTGTAGTAGCGGACCACGGCCGTGGGGTTGGCGCCAGGGAGGAGGATGGCCAGGTCCAGCTCGCGCACCGCCAGGGCGGCCACCAGACCGGCGGCCAGGAGGATGGCCGGCGCCTGGCGGCCCGGCCGGTAGCGGAAGACCCGGGCCGGGTAGGAGGCCCCGGCCAGCCGGGCTGCCTCCTCCTGGCTGGCCGGGACCCGGCGGAAGCGCTCCAGGAGCAGGAAGACAGCCACCGGCAGCAAGCGTCCGGCCAGCAGGAGGGGGGGCAGCCAGGCGCTCTGGTAGAAGGCCGGGGAGAGGTGGTTGTAGACCAGGATGCCGCCCAGGCCGAAGCCGACGCCGGGCGCCAGGAGGGGCAAGGAGAGGGCGACCAGGGCCAGGCGGCGCAGGCCCGGCCGGCGCAGGCCCAGGAGCAGGTGGGCCCAGCAGGGAGCCAGGACTGCCACCAGGACGCCCGCGCTCACGCCCAGGACCAGGGAGTTCCGGTAGCTCTCCCGGCCCTGCTCCACGGCGGCGCCGAAGGCGGCGGCGCTGCGCTCGATCCAGTTCCCCGTGGCGGCGGCCCCGGCCCGGCCGGTCTCCCAGACGACCCGGCCCAGGGGCAGGAGGAGAAGAACGGCCAGGAGGGCGAGGACCAGGCCCAGGGCCGGCAGACGCAGCCGGCCCAGGGGCAGGGGACGGGGCGGCCGGTCGCCCGGCTCGGCGGCCACGAGGCGGTCCTGCACCTTCGCACCCAGGGCCAGGACCAGGGCCGCCAGGAACACCAGGGGCGCCGCCGCCCGGGCGCCGTGGGCCGGGTCCGGGTCCTCGGTCCAGCGGGTGAAGACCTCGAAGGAGTAGACGCTGAAGCGTTCGCCGATCCAGGCGAAGTAGTCGGGGACGGCGAAGTCGGCCAGGGCCAGGAGGAAGGCCAGGCAGCCGCCCAGGATCGCCGCCGGCAGGGCCGTGCGCAGCATCTCGCTGGCGGCCAGGCGGGGTCCTCCGGCCAGGAGGGCCGTTTCGTGGGCGGCGGCGGACTGGCGGGAGAGGGCCAGGAGGGCCAGGAGGGCAGCGAAGGGGGCGTGACAGCAGCCGAGGACGAAGACCGCCGCCAGGCGTCCGTCCCAGCCAGTGAGGCCGTGCCAGGCCTGGGCCAGGAGGAGGGGGGGCAGGAGCAGGGGCAGGGGCAGGAGCAGGCTCCACAGGGCGCGGCCCGGGACGTCGGTGCGACCGAGGAGGAGGGCAAGGGGCAGCCCCAGGAGGAAGGCCAGGAGCCCGGCGCCGGCCGCCAGGCGGGCGCTCTCCAGGAAGAGGCCCAGGAGCCGGGGGTCGGCGAGGAAGGCCACGCCGGCCGGGGAGAGGACCGCGCCGAGGATGGGCAGCAGGGGCAGCCAGCCGGCGGCCAGGGTCAGGAGCAGCACCGGGACCAGCCACGGCCAGGTGGCCCGGAGGAGGCCGCGACCCCTCACTGGAGCAGGAGTTCCTTGAAGGCCCGGCGCCGCCCGTCGATGGCCGCCCCCACCGCCTGCCAGTCCACGTCCATGATCCGGAAGTCCCGGCCGGGCAGGGGCAGGTCCGGGGGCGTGCGCACGCCGGGGCGCAGGGGCATCTGCCGGGAGCGGCCGTCCGCCAGGAGGGCCTCCACCTCGGGGGAGACCAGGAACTCCAGGAAGCGGGCGGCGTTCTCGGGGTGGGGGGCGCCGGCCAGGAGGCAGGCGGTGTTCGGGATGAGCAGGGTGCCCGACTCGCCGGGACCCTGGTCCGGGAAGAGGATCTCCACGGGGTAGCCGTTGTCCCGGGCCACCGCCGCGTCGTCGGTGTCGGTGAGGCACCAGGCCAGGTCGCCCTCGCAGACCCGGCGCATGACGTCGGCGTTGCCCCCCCCGAAGCGCAGGCCCCGCTCCCGGGCGGTGCGCAGCCACTCCAGGACCGCTGCATCGCCCCGGCGCAGGGACAGGACGGTGAAGTGGGTCAGGGTGGTGCCGGTGAGGGGCAGGGCCATGCCGCCGAGGGGGGCCAGCCGGGGGTCGAGCATGTCGTCCAGGCGCCGCGGCGGACCGAACTCCTCAGGAAAGGCGTCGGGCCGGTAGAGGATCACCCGGGCCCGGGCGGCGAAACCGATCCAGTGGCCGGCCGGGTCCCGGAAGCCGGCCGGGATGCCCGCGGCCATCTCGCCCTGCCAGGGAGCGGTGGCACCGGCGAGCTGGAGACGGATGGTCTGGGCGATCTCGTTGTTCCAGAAGACGTCGGCGTGGGGGTGCTCCCGCTCCGCCAGGATGCGCTGGACCAGACCGACGGTCTTGTTCCGCTCGACGTCGAACTGGGCCTCCACCTCCAGGCCGGTGCGCTCCTCGAAGAGACGCAGGATGCGCTCGGAGTGCTCCTGGTCCAGGGCGCAGTAGACCACGAGGTCGGGCTCCCGGCCGCAGGCGGCGGCGAGGAGGAGGCCGAGGATGGCCACGACGGCGAGGGCGGGGCGGCGGGGCATCGCCGCGGAGGGTAGCAAGCCCCGTGCCGCCGGCGGATCGGCGCTGCAGGGCTCGTGGTGTTACCGGGGGGAAACGCCCCGGGTCCGCCCCGTGGCCCGCCGGGGCCCGCCGCCCTACCATTTCCGGGCCATGACTCGTACCCTCACCCCGCTGCACCTGGCCGGGCGGATGTCGCGCCTCGGCACCGAGTCGGCCTTCGAGGTCCTGGCCCGGGCGAAGGCCCTGGAGGCCCAGGGTCGAAGTATCATCCACCTGGAGATCGGTGAGCCGGACTTCGACACGCCGGCCAACGTGGTGGCGGCGGCCGTCCAGGCCCTGCAGGAGGGCTGGACCCACTACAACCCCTCGGCCGGCCTGATGGAGACCCGGGAAGCGGTGGCGGAGTACATCGGCAGCACCCGGGGCGTGGAGGTCGCGCCCGAGGAGGTGTGCATCGTCCCGGGGGCCAAGCCGGTCATCTTCTACACCCTGACCATGTGCGTGGAGCAGGGGGACGAGGTCATCTATCCGAACCCGGGTTTCCCCATCTACGAGTCGATGATCCACTTCACCGGCGGCACGGCGGTGAGCCTGCCCATCCGGGAGGAGAACGGCTTTGCCTTCAGCGCCGAGGACATCCTCTCCCGGGTCTCCGAAAGGACCCGGCTGATCATCCTCAACAACCCGGCCAATCCCACCGGCGGGGTCACTTCCCGGGAGGAGATGGAGAAGCTGGCCGCCGGCCTCCAGGACCGGCCCGACATCTGGATCCTGAGCGACGAGATCTACAGCCGGCTCCTCTACGACGGCGCGGAGCACGTCAGCCCCTTCAGCGACCCGTCCATCCGGGAGCGGGTGATCCTCCTGGACGGCTGGAGCAAGACCTACGCCATGACCGGCTGGCGGATCGGTTACGCGGTGGCCCGGCGGGACTTCATCGCCAAGATGGCCCAGCTGGCCATCAACGGCAACTCCTGTACCTGCACCTTCACCCAGAAGGCGGCCATCGAGGCCCTGCGTGGCGACCAGGGATCGGTGGAGGCCATGCGGCAGGAGTTCGACCGGCGCCGCCGGCGCATCGTCGAGCTGCTCAACGAGGTGCCGGGCTTCAGCTGCCACCTGCCCAAGGGGGCCTTCTACGTGTTCCCGAACGTCAAGCCCCTGGGCTGGAAGAGCAACGAGCTGCAGCGGCGCCTCCTGGACGAGGCCGGCGTCGCCTGTCTGGCGGGCACGGCCTTCGGCGCCGAGGGCGAGGGCCACCTGCGCTTCTCCTACGCGGCCTCCATCGCCGACATCGAGGAGGCCATCGCCCGGGTCCGCCGGGTCGTGGAATCCCTCTGACATGGGCAACGGGCACGTCGCCGACTTCCGCTCGGACACCGTCACCCGGCCTACCCGGCGGATGCTCGAGGCCATGGTCTCGGCCCAGGTGGGGGACGACGTTCTCGGCGACGATCCGACGGTCCAGGCCCTCGAGAAGCGCTTCGCCGAGCTCTTCGGCCACGAGGCGGCCCTGTTCCTGCCCTCGGGCACCATGGCCAACCAGTGCGCGGTGGCCGCCCACATCGAGCCGGGGGAGGAGGTCCTGGTCGAGGCCACGGCCCACGTCTTCATGTTCGAGGGGGGGGGATTGGCCCGGGTGGCTGGGGCGCACGTGCACACCCTGCCCGGGGAGAACGGCATGGTGCCCCTGGAGGCCCTGCGGGCGGCCGTTCGCCAGCCCTCCCTGCACACGCCCCGGACCGGCCTGATCCTCCTGGAGCAGACCCACCTCTACTCCGGCGGCAGCATCCTGCCCCTGCGCTACCTGGAGGATGTCCGGGCCCTGTCCCGGGAGGCCAGCATCCCGGTGCACATGGACGGTGCCCGGCTGTTCAACGCCCAGGTCGAGACCGGCATCGAGCCCCGGGTCTACGGCAGCATGGCCGATTCCCTGTCCATCAGCCTGAACAAGGGCCTCTCCTGTCCGGTGGGCAGCGTCCTGGTGGGCAGCGGCGCCTTCATCGAACGGGCCAAGCGGGTACGCAAGTGGCTCGGCGGCGGCATGCGTCAGTCCGGCTATCTGGCCGCCTGTGGCCTGGTGGCCCTGGAAGAGGTGCTGCCGCTGCTCTCCGACGACAACGCCCGTTGCCGGCGCCTCGGTGCGGTGATCCTCGGTCTGCCGGGGCTGGAGATCGCCCAGCGCACCGTCGACACCAACATCCTCTTCGTCCAGGTCACCCACCGCCAGCTCGACGCGCCCATGGTGGTGGCCGCCCTCGCCGAGCACCGGGTCCTGGCCCTGGCCATCGGCGAGCGCCTGATCCGCTTCGTCACCCACCGGGAAATCACCGACGCCGACGTGGAGCGGGCAGCCCAGGCCCTGCAGCAGGTCGTCTCCTGATCCCCCCAGCCCGCAGCGAGCACAGCCCCACGATCCCCCATGTCCATCTTCAAGGCCTACGACATCCGTGGCACCTGGCCGGACCAGATCGACGAGGAGATGGCCCGGCGCATCGGCAGCGCCTTCGCCAGCTTCCTCGGCCGCGGCCCCCTGGCGGTCGGGCGGGACATGCGCACCATGGCGTCGGCGGTCCAGGCGGCCTTCATGGACGGCATCCGCGCCGCCGGGATCGACGTCGTGGACCTGGGGCTGTGCAGCACCCCGCAGGTGTACTTCGCCATCGGCCACCTGGGTGCCGCCGGCGGCGCCAACACCACCGCCAGCCACAACCCGAAGGAGTACATCGGCTTCAAGGTCTGCCGGGAGGATGCCATCCCGATCAGCGCCGACACGGGCATCCGGGAGATCGAGGCCATGGCCATCGGCCCGGCGCCGGCGCCGGCGACGCAGCCCGGCGGCCAGAGCAGCCGGGACACCCTGGAGGCCTACGTCGAGCACGTGCTGCGCTGGGCCGACCTGGCCCGGGAGATGACCCTGGCCAGTGACGCCGCCAACGGCATGGCGGCCCACACCTTCCCGGCGATCCTCGAGCGCCTGCCGGCCATCCGCCACCACGGCCTCTACTACGAGTTGGACGGCACCTTCCCCAACCACGAGGCCAACCCCCTCAAGGACAGCAACCTCGAGGACCTGGCCGCCGAGGTCCAGCGCAGCGGTGCCGAGCTCGGCGCCGCCTTCGACGGGGACGCCGACCGCTGTCGCTTCGTCGACGAGAACGGCCGGCCCATCGGCAACGACATCGTCACCGCCCTGGTCGCCCGGGAGATCCTCAAGCGGGAGCCCGGGGCCGCCATCGTCTACGACCTGCGCTCCTCCTGGGTCCTCGCCGAGGAGGTGCGCAAGGCCGGCGGCGTCCCGGTCCGGGAGCGGGTCGGTCACTCCTTCCTGAAGGCCACCATGCGCCGGCACCAGGCGCCCTTCGGCGGTGAGCTGAGCGGTCACTACTACTTCCGGGACAACTGGTACGCCGACAACGCCGAGATCATGCTCCTCCAGGTCCTTTCCCTGGTGTCCCGGAGCGACCGGCCCTTCAGCGCCATGGTCGGAGAGCTGATGCGCTACCACAGCACCGGCGAGGTCAACTTCCGGGTGCCCGACCCGAAGGCGGCCATCGCCGCCATCAAGGGACAGTTCGGCGACGGCCGGGTGGACGAGCTCGACGGCATCACCGTCGCCTACGGCGAGGTGGGCACCCCGGGCTGGTGGTGGTTCAACCTGCGCCCCTCCAACACCGAGCCGCTGCTGCGCATGAACCTGGAGGCCGATGACCGGAGCCGCATGGAGGACATGACGGCCCGGGTGATCGCCGCCCTGGGTGTCGAACCCGAGGCTTGATGCCCCCCTCCCGGCGGGTCTGCATCCTCGGGGTCCCCATGGACCTGGGGGCCAGCCACCGGGGCACCGACATGGGCCCCAGCGCCCTGCGGATCGCCGGCCTGGGGCCGGCCCTCCGCCGCCTCGGCCTGATGGTGGAGCGGGACCGGGACGTGATGGTGCCGGCCATGGAGACCCGGCCCGAGGCCGGCGCCAGCAGCCATCGCTTCCTCGAGGAGATCAGCCACGTCTGCACCCGCCTGGCGGCCCGGGTCCTGGCGGTCCGGGAGGCGGGGATCCTGCCCCTGGTGCTGGGGGGGGACCACTCCATCGCCATGGGCACCGTCGCCGGCCTGGCGGCCTGGTGCCGGCGCAGCGGCGCCGAGCTGGGCCTGGTCTGGTTCGACGCCCACGGCGACATGAACACCCCCGAGACCTCGCCCAGCGGCAACATCCACGGCATGCCCCTGGCCCACCTCCTGGGGCGCGGTGTGCCGGGCCTGGCGGAGATCGGCGGCTTCGCGCCCAAGGTGCGGCCGGAGAAGGTCGCCCTGGTGGGGGTTCGGGAGCTGGACGGCCTCGAGCGCCGCCTGCTCCGGGACTCCGGGATCCGGGTCTTCACCATGCGGGAGATCGACGAGCGCGGCATGGGACCGGTGGCCGAGGAGGCGGCGGCGGTGGTCACCGAGGGCACTGCCGGCTTCCACCTGTCCTTCGACGTCGACGGCCTCGACCCGGCGGTGGCCCCGGGGGTCGGCACGCCGGTCCCCGGCGGCGTGAGCTACCGGGAGGCGCACCTTCTCCTGGAGGTGCTGGCCGACACCCGGCGGCTCCTGGGCATGGAGGTGGTGGAGCTGAACCCGATCCTCGACGAACGGAACCGCTCCGCCGAGGTGGTCCGCCAGCTGGTCCTTTCGGCCCTGGGCAAGTCCATCCTCTGAAGCAGGGTCGTGCGCGGATCAGGCCTCTCCCCCCCCCTCGGGGGCGGCGCCGGTGCGACGCCCGAGCTCCCCGACGAAGTCCTCGAAGCGGTCGGCGTCGGCCCGGCGCCCCAGGACCAGGAGGACGTCGCCGGCCTCCAGGCGCTCCTCGGCCCGGGGGTTGAAGCGGGGCGGGCCGGCGGCCCGCTGGATGCCCACCACGATCAGGCCGAAGCGGGCACCGACGCCCAGGCGGGCCAGGGAGCTGCACTCCTCGGGCAGGGGATCCGGCAGGCGCACCTCCTCCAGGAGGACCTCGGAGGCGCCGGAACCCAGGGCCAGGTCGGCCAGGGTCACGGCCGAGGGGCGGAGGAAGGCCTGGGCCAGGCGCCGGCCGCCGAGCTCGTAGGGGGTGACCACCGCATCAGCGCCGACCCGGCGGATCTTCCGGGCCGAGCGGGCGTCCTCGGCCCGGGCGACGACGAAGACCTCGGGCTGCAGCCCCTTGGCTGTCAGGGTGATGAAGACGTTCTCGGCGTCGCTCGGGGCGCAGGCGATGACCCCCCGGGCCCGCTCCACCCCGGCTTCCCGGAGGACCTCCTCGTCGGCGGCGTCACCCCGGACCACCAGGATGCCCTCGTCCTGGAGGTCCCGGGCGGTGGCCTCGTCGGGGTCCACCACGACGAAGGCCCGGCCGGCGGCCTCGAGCTCCCGGCGGACGATGCGGCCCATGCGGCCGTAGCCGCAGACCACCACGTGGCCGGCCAGACTGGTGATGCGTTTCTCCATGCGACGGCGGAGGCGGAAAGGGGTGGAGGCGACCACGGCCCGGCCCAGGAGGGTGGCCGCGTAGGAGGCGCTGCCCACCCCGGCGACGATCAGCAGGATGGTGAAGAGCCGGGTATGGGGATGGAGGTCCCGGACCTCCTGGAAGCCCACCGTGGCGATGGTGATCACCGTCATGTAGAGGGCGTCCAGGAAGCTCCAGTCCGGTTCCAGGAGGAGGTAGCCGGCGGTGCCCGCGGCCACCACCAGGAGGGCGAGGCGCAGTGCCCGCGTCACCTCCTGGCGGACGAAACCCTCGGCGCTGGCCGGCGGACAGCTCACGGCCGCGATTCTAGGGGGTCGGACGTACAATCCGCGCCAGCATGGATCCCCGCCTCGAGCCTTTCCTGGAGCGGACGCCCGGGTGGCTCCGGGCGGGCGGGCCCGAGGAGGACGTGGTGCTCTCCAGCCGGGTGCGCCTGGCCCGGAACCTGGCCGGCCGGCGCTTCCCGCAGCTCCTCTCCGAGGAGGAGGCCCGGGAGCTGTGCGCCCAGGCCCGGGAGTGGACCGAGGAGTTCTTCCGGGACGGGCTGTGCCTGGAACCTTCCCGCTTGCACGCCGTGGAGCGGCAGTTCCTCCTGGAGCGGAGCCTCGCCTCCCGGGACCTTCTGGAGGCGCCCCGCCAGACCGTCGTCCTGGCCGATCCCGGGGAGACCCTGGGGCTGATGGTGAACGAAGAGGACCACTTCCGGGCCCAGGGCCTGGCACCGGGCCTGGACCTGGAGGGAGCCTGGCGCCGGGTCCGACCCCTGGCACTGCACCTGGGCAGCTGCTTCGAGCTCGCCACCAGCCCGCGGCTGGGCTTCCTCACCGCCTGTCCCACCAATGCCGGCACGGGGCTCCGGGCCAGCCTGCTCCTGCACCTGCCGGCCCTGGCACGGGCCGGCTCCCCCCTGCAGCGGGCCCTGCGGGCGGCCCAGAGCAGCTACCTGGCGGTCCGGGGCGTCCACGGCGAGGGCAGCCGGGCCCTGGGGCACCTCTACCAGATCAGCAACCAGCGCACCCTGGGCAGCGACCCGCGCAGCCAGATCGAGGCCGTGTCCGAGTACGGCCGTGGGGTGGCCCGCTTCGAGCGGGACGTGCGTACCGCCCTCCTCCAGGAGGAGGGCAACCGGCGCACCCTCCGGGAGGACGTCCAGCGGGCCTGGCGGCGGATCGCCGGGGCCACCCGGCTGACCACCGGCGAGGCCCTGGACGCCCTCTCCCTGCTCCGGCTCGGGGCCCTGGGAGGCATCCTGGAGGAACTCGGCCGGCCCCTGGACCCTGCCGCCCTCCTCCTGGCGACCTTCCGTGTCCAGCCAGGGCATCTCCAGGCCCGGATCGGCTCGGAGCTGGCGCCGGGCCAGCGGGACGGCTCCCGGGCGCGCCTCCTCCGGGAGGACCTGGGTATCCCCTTCGACCCGGAAGCAGCCCCCTGAAGCCCCCCGGCATGGCTTATGCTGGAGGGGATGAAGACACTGCGGGATCTGCTCGGGGAGGAACCCCTGATCGTCAAGGTGGCCCCGGAGGCCTCGGTGCGCACGGCCGCCAAGGCCATGGCTTTCGCCAACGTCGGCAGCATCGTCGTCATGGAAGGCGAGCGCCTGGTGGGGATGTTCACGGAGCGGGACCTTCTGAAGCGGGTGCTCCTCCAGGACCGGCGCACCGACGAGACCCGGGTGCAGGATGTGATGACCACCGAGCTCATCACCGCCCGCCCCGAGACCACCTCGGCCGAGGCCCGGCGCATCCTGGACGAGCGGCATATCCGCCACCTGCCCGTGGTGGAGAGCGAGGACCGGCTCCTCGGGGTCCTCTCCATCCGGGACCTCATCCACGACGAGGTGGAGGCGGCCCGGGAGGACGTGGAGCACGTCCGCCGCTACGTCCAGGACGGCGGCGAGCCCTTCGCCTAGGCGGAGGCGCTGCCGCCCTCCTCCTGGCGGGCCTGCTCGATCTCCTCCCGGACGAGCTGCATGTCGGCCACGTACTGGCGTACGGCCCTGGCCGCCTCGTCCTCGAGGCCGGCGAAGGCGGCCCGGACCCGGGCACAGCCGTCGGCGACCTCGCAGGAGGCCACCCGGGCCCGGGTGACGTAGTAGGTGGCCCGGGCGTAGAGGGGCAGGCGGAACTTCAGTTCCAGCTCGGTTCCGGGGGCGAAGAGCTTCTCGGCCGTCGCCTGGTCCAGGCCCTGGCCCCGGGCATCCCACGTGAAGGTGATGCCCTCCAGGTCCAGGAGGGCGATCTCGCCGGCGCCCACGCCCTTGCCGCCCAGGAGATCGGCCCGGTCCTGGCTGTAGAAGCGGAAGAAGAGGGCCACGTCCTCCTCGGCAGGCCGGGCCTCCACCCGGCGGGTCCCGGCGGAGGCCAGGAGGGCCTCGGCCGCGCCCTCCTCGTCGTCGTACATGGGCAGGACGTCGTCCAGACCGAGCTTCTGGAGGACCTCGCGCACGAAGGCGCTGGTTCGGGCCAGGGCGATCCCGCCGCCGGCCGCCGCCAGCTCCTTGCGCACCCGGAGGATGGCACCGATAGCCGTGGAGTTGAGGAACTTCACCCGGCGCAGGTTCAGGACCAGGCGGTCGTGTCCGGCCTCCCGGACATCCCGGACGGCGGCCAGGAAGACGCCCACGGCGTAGGTCTCGAAATCCCCGACCAGACGGAGGACGGCGTAGTCAGGAGCTAGCTGGGTCTCGATCTTCATGGATTGCAGGATGCTTGGGCGAGGACGCCCGGTCGGAGGGCGAGGGCCAGGAGCCTCTTCCGCCCGGGCCCGGTGGCCCCTACTGTAGCCTGCCCAACACCCGTCATGTTCCGCACTCCGCGCCAGCCGCCCGAGGGCCCGGGAGACGCCGGCGAGCCGGATCGCCAGCGCATCCTCCTGGACGCCCTGGCCGATCTTTCCTCCACCCTGGACCTGGAGGAGGTGCTGGACCGGATCCTGGCCCGGAGCCTGGAGCTGTGTGGCGCCGAGCGGGCGCTCCTGCTCCTGGTGGGGCAGGAGCGCCGCCTCGCCGCCCG
>CAYMFV010000056.1:0-11926 GCA_964389745.1 uncultured Planctomycetales bacterium
CCGCTCCTCTCCCCCCCGACTGCCCCCCCCCCCCGACCGCCTCCGCGGGGGGGCGGGGGCCGCCGGCCGCGCCGCTGCCCCCCTCCGCCGGGCCGTCCTCGCCGAGTCCCCCGCCACTCCCGAGGCCATGTCCAAGGTGGGCAAGGAGCCGGTCACGGTGGCGGACTACGGCTCCCAGGCCGTCATCCTCCGGGCCGTGGCCGCGGCCTTCCCCGAGCACGGGGTCATCGCCGAGGAGGGGGCCGAGCACCTCCGGGAGCAGGCCGGCGACCGCGGCCTGGAGCAGATCGTCCGCCTGGTCGGCCAGGTCACGGGCGAGGCGGTGGACCTGGACCGGGTCTGCGCCTGGATCGACCACCAGGGCGACCCCGACCACGAGTTCACCTGGACCATCGACCCCATCGACGGGACCAAGGGCTTCCTCCGCCGGGAGCAGTTCGCCGTGGCCATCGGCGTGCTGCGCAACCGTCGGCCCTGGGCCGGGGTCCTGGCCTGCCCCCACCTCCCGGTCGGCGGACTCGGCGGCGACGGCCCCCGGGGCGTGCTCTTCGTCGCCGCCCGGGGCCGGGGCACCACCGCCGTGCCCCTGGACGGCGGCACGCCGGCCCGGGTGCAGGTCAGCCCGCGCCGGGAGCCGGCCGAGGTGCGGATGCTCGGCAGCGTCGAGTCGGCCCACGGCGACCCGGCGCTGGTCCAGGCGGTCATCGAGGACCTGGGCCTGGGGGGGGGCTGGGTGCGCCTGGACAGCCAGGCCAAGTACGGTGTGGTCGCCCGGGGCGAGGGCGAGATCTACCTGCGGCCCCGCTCCCGGCCCGACTACCGGGAGAACATCTGGGACCACGCCGCCGGCGTCGTCGTCCTGGAGGAGGCCGGCGGCCGGGTCACCGACCTGGACGGCCGGGACCTGGACTTCACCCGGGGCCGGAAGCTGGTGGACAACCGGGGCGTCCTCGCCACCAACGGCCACGTCCACGAGGCGGTGCTGGAGAGCCTGCGCCGGGTCGAGGCCCGGACGTCCTCCTAGGAGTCTGCGCCACAGGTCGCCAGGCGGGGCCGGATCTGGGGATTCACGGGCGACCTTGGGCTGGTGGGTCCGGAGTCGGGGCCAGGGGCCAGCTCAGGCTGGCCGCCGGGCGCCCCCGAGGACTGGACGGACGGGGGCCTGACCCGTTCAGGTCCATCGCAGCATCTCGTTCATACGCCTCAGGTTCGTGGCCAGGCACACCAGGCTCCACTCCCCGGACACCTTCGACATGCCCCGCACGCTGAAGCTCCGGAAGCCCAGCACCTGCTTGATCCAGCCAAACACCGGCTCCACGATGTGCTTCCGTTTCTTGTACATGGCCCGCCCCTGCTTGCTGCGCAGGCGCCTCGCCATCCTACTCGTCGCCGTCCCGCCACCTTTCCACGCTGGCTTCGACTCCCCCTTCCCCAGGGCCACATAGCCTCGCACCTGCCGCGCCTCCAGTCCCCGCAGGTTCGCCTCCGACTTGTAGCCGGCATCCGCCAGCACCCGCTGCGGATACCTCCCCAGGTTCGCCCGCACCTGGTCCACCTGACCCAGAAGCGCCACCGCGTCCGAAGCGTTGTTGCTCACCCCGTTCGATACCACCAGCCGTCGCTTGCCATCCACCCCAATCTGGGCGTTGTATCCCTGCACAAAGCCCTTCTTCGGGCTCCCCATGATCCGGCTGTCCGGATCCGTGAAGTTCTCCTGCCGCTTGTCCGGCGGCCGACCAGGCGGCCGCCGGCCCTGGCTGCCGCCCCTGCCGCGCCCCTCCTCGTCGTCCCGGCGACCACCCGCAGCTTCCTCCTCTGCCCGCTGCCGCGCCTCCAGGCGCGCCTTCGCCTCCCGAATCTTCGCCAGCCGTTCCTGCCGGCGCCGCAGCTCCTCAGGCAACTCGTCACCCCGGAAGTCCGGGCCGTACTGCTCGTCCTCCGCCGCATCCACCTCGGCCGCACGCCGCGTCAGAGACCGGATCTCCCGCCGCAACCGCCGCTCCTCCTGCCGCATCCGACCGTAGCTCATCGCCTTGTGCTTGCTGGCGTTCGCCTTCACCTTCGTCCCGTCCACCGCCAGCGTCCCCAGCTCCACCAGTCCCACCTCCCGGGCAATCTGCACCACCTGCACAAACAGATCCTGAAAGTCCTTCAGATGCTCCTGCCGGAATCGGCAGATCGTCCGGTGGCTCGGTTGGTTGCCCCCTGCCAGGTAGCGCATCGCCACGTTCTCCTCGATGCCCCGGGCCAGCTTCCGCGACGAAAACACCCCCGTGCAATACCCGTAGAGCAGCACCTTCAGCAGCATCCGGGGCTCGTACGGGCAGGCCCGCCGGCCGCTCCCCCGGTAACGCCGGTAAAAGACCTCCAGGGCCAGAGCGTCAACCGTGTCCGAAATGAAGTACACCAGGTGCCCCTCCGGAAGCCAGTCCCGCGGTGACGGCGGCAAGAGGTACGGCTGGTCCGGCTGGTACGGGCGGAATCGCGTCCCCATGCCCCCCTCTACCCTCGCGGCAGAGGCCGCCGCAAGTCTGGCGACCTGTGGCGCAGACTCCTAGGCGGTCCGGCCCCCGGCCCGCCGCCGCTCGGGCAGGAACTCCACCGTCGGCGTCCGGCGCACCGGCTGGGGGTAGAGCTCCATGAGGCGCATGACCTCCTCGGGCATCTCGGTGCGCACCGGGAGGCCCAGATCCCGGGCCTGGGCCGGCGTGATGGGATGGTCGTGGGTCCAGCGGCCGGTGGCGAGGGTCTCGGCCAGCTCCCGGGCCTTCTCCTCGGGCATGCGCGGGGAGAGCAGCTCGAAGACGGCTTCCCGGACCTGGGCGATGGCCTTCTCGGCCTGGTCGGCGAGGATGAGGGTCTGGTCGTCCACCTCGGCCACGGGCTTGCGTTCCACGGCCCGGAGGATGGAGGCGGCGGCGTACTGGCCGAGCTGGGGATCCACCGGCCCGAGGACGGCGTGCTCGCACATGACGATCTCGTCGGCCGCCAGGGCGATCATGGTGCCCCCGGACATGGCGTAGTGGGGCACGTACACCGTGACCCGGGCCGGGTGCCGGGCCAGGGCCCGGGCGATCTGGAGGGACGCCAGGACCAGGCCGCCGGGGGTGTGCACGACGAGATCGATGGGCACGTCCCGGTCGGTCAGGTGGATGGCCCGGATGACCGCCTCGGAATCCTGGATGTCGATGTAGCGCACCAAGGGGAAGCCCAGGAGGCTCATGGTCTCCTGCCGGTGCACCAGGAGGATGACCCGGCTGCCGCGCTCCCGTTCCAGGCGCTGGAGCAGGCGGGTCCGGGCCCCCTCGAGCATCTTCTGCCGGAGGACCGGCTGCAGGGCCGAGATCATGAAGAACAACCAGAAGAGGGACATCGGGTCCATGGCTGCGGCAGTGTAGGCTTTCTGCTGTCGCGAACCGGAGGACCCCGATGCGCCCCCTCGCCCGACTCGCCCACCCGGCCCTGCTCCTCATCGCCCTGCTCCCCGCCTGCACCCTGGCGACGCCACCCGCAGCCCTGCTCGCGGGCTACGGCTTCACCGGCACCGGCGAGGCGGACTTCGCCGGCGGCGGCGCCCCGGATACCGACCTCCGGGGCTACGGACTCTCCTTCGAGTTCCTGCCCTTCCCGCCCAACGCCAACCTGGCCGTCAGCCTCCTCTTCCGGGACGACGAGGTGCAGCCCGGCAGCACGCGGACCATCTCCAGCAACGTCGCCCGGGTCCAGACGCGATGGCACCACGAGTTCGGGGCCGGCCTGACCTGGTACATGGCCCCCGGCTTCGGCATCGCCTTCGGCGCCGACGACGACCTGGGCGGCGAGTACGACGACGGGAGCTGGTACTACGACTTCGAGGTGGGCGGCCGGTTGTGGCTGGGCGAGAGCATCGGTCTCACCGCCGTGGCCAACCAGTCCTGGCTCAACCTCGACGGCAAGAACGGCACCGCCGGGGTGGACCTGGCGGCGACCACGATCTGGTTCGGCGCCTTCGTGAACCTGTAGGGCTCCGGCCGTGGGGTAGGCTCGGGGCATGCCCCGCGCGCCCTCCCTCCCCGCCCTGGCCCTCCTGGCCCTGGCCCCCACGGCGGCGGCCCAGACCCCGGTCTCCGGCGACCAGTGGGGCACCTGGACCCTCGCCGGCAGCCCCTACCAGCTCGTCGGCGACGTCCGGGTGCCGCCGGGGATGTCCCTGACCGTCGAACCGGGGGTCAAGGTGGTCGGCATGGGTCCCCACGGGCTGACCGTGGGCGCCGGCGCACGGCTTGCGGCGGTCGGCACAGCCGCCTCCCCCATCCGCTTCACCGCCCAGGACCCGGTGGCCGGGTGGGATGGCGTCCAGCTCCTCGGCGCAGACGACGCTTCCCGTCTCGAGTACTGCACCTTCGCCCGCGGCCGGGCGCCGGTCTTCCCCCCCCCGGGCCCGAACGGCGGCAACCTCTACGTCGAGGACTGCTCCCCGGTCATCCTGCGCTGTATCTTCCGGGACGGGTCCACCCACACCAGCAGCTACACCGGCTTCGGCGGCGGCCTCTGCACCCTCGGCAGCAACTCCCTCATCCAGGAGTGCCTCTTCATCGGCAACAGCGCGGACAGCGGGGGGGGTCTGTGCGTTCTCGCACGCGGTTCGCCCCTCGTCCTGCGCTGTCGTTTCCTCGGCAACACGGCGAGCTACGCCGGCGGGGGCATCTACATGAGCGCGGGCACGAACCCGGTCCTGGACGGCAACCTCATCGCCGGCAACCACAGCGACGGCTGGGGTGGCGGCGGGGTGAACTCCTGGACGAGCTTCGTCTTCTCCATGACCTATCCCGTCCTGCGCAACAACGTCATCGTCTGGAACACCACCTCGGCGGCCGGCGGCGGCGTCTACTGCCGCTACGACCACGCGGTCCTCACCAACGACATCATCGCCTTCAACAGCGCCGCGACCTCGGGTGGCGGCATCTACGCCCTGAACTTCGGCGGCGGCGACGCGGTGGAGGCGGGCAACTGCATCCTCTGGGGCAACAGCGCCCCGGCGGGCCCCCAGATCCACGAGGAGGCCGGCACCGGCTCCCTGGTGCGCGTCTCCTGGTCCGACGTCGAGGGTGGCTGGACGGGCACCGGCAACATCGCCGCCGACCCGCTCTTCCTGGACGTCCTCGGCCCGGATGGCCTCGGCGGCACCGGCGACGAGGACTTCCGCCTCGGCGCCGGCTCGCCCTGCATCGACGCCGGCAACAACACGCTGCTCTCCTACCTGGTGGAGCTGGACGTCGCCGGCCGCGCCCGCTACCTGGACGACCCGGCCACCCCGGACACCGGTTTCGGCGCCCCCCCCCAGGTGGACCTCGGGGCCCACGAGTTCCAGGTGCCGAACCTCTTCGGGCCGAACCCGGGCACGGCCGGCACCTGGAACACCTGGGAGGTTGCCGGCGTCGAGCCCGGCGAGACGGTCGCCGTCGGCTGGGCCCTGGCCCTCGGTTCCAGCCCGGTTCCCGGCTGCCCGGGCCTGGCCAGCGACCTGGCCGGCCCGGCCCTGGTGGGCTCCCTCGTGGCCGACGCCACCGGCCGGGGCAGCATCGGCGCCCCGGTGCCCGCCGCCGCCAGCGGCCGCACGGTCCTCTTCCAGGCCCTGGCCCGGGACACCTGCCGCCTGACGGAGGTGGTGGGCTGGGTGTTTCCATAGCACCGGCCACGAAGACACCGGAAAGGACCGGTCCCTTGCTGGCCGCGCAGCACCCACGCGTCAAGCGGACCCGACCCGCCCGTGGCGGACCAGGTCCATGAGCAGCACGTACCCGGAAGCCACGGCGATGGCCACAGCCGTCCAGATTGCCTTGTCGAACGGGGCCTCTCCAGCCGGCTCGAGCCAGGTCACGATCACGATCATGACCAGGGCCACGACGGTACCGGCGATGCAGGCGCCATAACAAACCTGGGGAATCCATCGGCGACGTTCTGCCATGATGATCGACCCTATCAGCCAGCGGGCCCGGGGTCATCCGGCTTCCTCCCGGGGCACGACGATGCGCAGCTCGCCGCCCCCCCAACCACCGTCCCCGGCCGCAGTCCGTGGTGCGTCCTTCGCCGGCGCAGGCGATGGCCTCCGCCGAGCGGACAACGCGCCCTTCACGCAAGAGCACCTGTTCTCCCCGGCGTGCACCGCAACGCGGCCAGACCCTCGAGAGGCGTGATGGAATAGACAAGAAAGAGGAGCGCCATGGCTGGTTCATAGCCGATCCACCCGGTAGCGAAGTACAGCACGCCGAGCAGCACCACCGGGAGCGCAGTGGCCCATGTCCTGAGAACGCAACGGGACCGGGCGTCCTGACGGAGCTTGCAGGCCCGCAATCCGAGCCACAACATCACGCCGGCAGGCAACAGTCCGAGTTTGTCGAAGCCCCACCAGGACTCCTCCGTGCCTGGCATGACAACAGCCATCATCCATGCGACCGCCAGGCCCGTCCATTGCCATCGGGCCGTCTTCATCCTGCTCTTCGAGTCCGCGATCAGGGCGAGAGAACCAACGATCACGCTGGGCGGAAGGACGAACCAGGCCAAGCTGGCCAGGTCCTCCTGTTCCCCTTGACCGAGTATGGACACCTCACTGATCAGCGCGCCCAACAGGCACGTCCCATAGGCAGCGATGTACCACAATCGCCGCCGCGAGAACAGACCAACGACCATGAGCGGAACGGCAACCAGAAGCATGGTCCTCACAAGAGGATCCACGAGAGCCTCCACGTCAAACAGCCCATGCAACCAGGCACTGGCAACACCTTGCCTGTTCAGGACAAACTCGCACAGTGCACTCATTGGCCAAGCTCCACTCTCACCGACTCCCCTTCCTCCACTTCGATTGCTTGCTCCTGACGTGCACCCCCCTTTTGGTCCAGTAGGAGTGGGTACACGGCCTAGGTTTTCAAGGGTTCCAGGGTAGTAGTGTCTCGGCAGGCCGCCGCCTGCCCGGGGCTGGGGGAGGGGTACCCCTCCCCCAGCCGTGCCGCTTCCTCCCGCGGCGTCCGGTTGCCCAACGAGCTGTGCGGCCGGACCTCGTTGTAGTCCACCCGCCATCCCTCGACCAGTCGCCGGGCCATCTCCAGGTCCGCGAAGCAGTGCTGGTTCAAGCACTCCTCACGCACCCGGCCATTGAAACTCTCTACGTAGCTGTTCTCTACCGGCTTGCCAGGCCGGATGAAGCGCAGCTCCACACCATGCTCGTAGGCCCACGCATCCAGCGCACGGCTGGTAAACTCCGGGCCGTTGTCCACCGTGATCCTCGCAGGCAGACCACGCACCAGGCGCAGCCGCTCCAGCTCTCGGACCACCCGTTGCCCCGTGATCGAAAAGGCCACCACCATGGCCGGGCTCTCACGCGTGCAGTCGTCCACGATGTTGAGGAGCCGGAAAACCCGGCCGTCTGCCAGACTGTCCGACATGAAGTCCATGGACCAGCTCTCGTTCGGTTGATGCGGGACGACGCGAGGCATCCGCGAGGCCCGGGCAGCCTGCTTCCGGCGCTTCCGCCGCACCTGAAGGCCTTCCTCCTGGTACATCCGAAGCACACGCTTCCGGTTGACCTGCCAGCCCGCACGCACCAGCAGCACATGCAGCCGGCGGTACCCGAAGCGTGATCGCTCGGCAGCCAGTTCACGAAGCCTCTGCCGCAGACCTTCCGGCTCTTCCCGACGACGCCGGTACCGCTGTGTAGAGCGGTGGACGCCGGCCAGGAGACAGCCCCGGCGCTCGCTCAAGC
The DNA here is from genome assembly GCA_964389745.1 of uncultured Planctomycetales bacterium. GTDB lineage: Bacteria > Planctomycetota > UBA1135 > UBA1135 > UBA1135 > CAYMFV01. The sequence continues at coordinate 7,739 of CAYMFV010000056.1, forward strand.
CGTGCACGGACACGAGCTCGCTCACCACCGCCTTTCGGGCCAACACCTTCACCACTTTTTTTGAAGGACTGCCTTGACGGCATCCAGTTCGAGCATCAGATCTGCCACCATCTTCTTCAGCCGGCGGTTCTCTTCCTGCAGTCCCTTCATGCGCCTGACATCGCTCACCTCCAGGCCGCCGTACTTCGACCGCCAGCGGTAGAAGGTGTTGCGGCTGATGCCGTGCTTGCGCAGCAAGTCCTCGACCTTCACGCCGGATTCGGCCTCCGACAAGATCCGAACGATCTGCTCCTCGGTGTAGCGGGTTCTCCTCATGGGGCTCCTCTGTTGTAGCCGAGTCGTCCCTCTCCCACTGGACCAGTTTCCGGGGGGCACGTCAGTCCCACTGCTCCGCTCCGCCCGCACCCGTTGCTCGGACACGATAGGCACCTGGAGGAAGAACTGCTGTCACGGGGCGGCCAGGGCGGAGGATTCCAGACCAAACCCGCCTGTTGTTGCCAAGCACGCTCACCGAAACGGTCCCTGCCTCCCAATCAGGGCTCACGCTGAACTGCACAACTCCACCACGGGCCACAGGGATGACCCAGACTCCCGCGTCCGCATCCGCCTCGATGTGGCCCGTGGCCATACCAACCCAACCCTTGTCGAAGGCCACTATGACCGTGTAGTCGCCTGGTGGCAATCCCACGAGATCTGTTCTCGAACCCCCAACGCACTGGTAGGTCTGTGGGACTCCCTTCGCTGGCACAGCAAGAATCCTCCCGACCGCGCCTTGGACCTCCGGTGGCCCCTGCGTGATACAGGAGACCCGCCCAGCGCCATGGAATCGCAGATGGACCTCGGCACCTTCTGCTTCCAGCTCTTCGGCAGTCACGAGTACCTGGGGTGTAGCCAGCAACCTCGGTCCATCTGGTCCATCAGCGACGGTCTGTGCATACACCCTCACGTCCGTGAGAGGAAGCGGCCCGACGCGGAACCGCTCTCCCACTCGCGCAGCAGCCATCAAAGCACCATAGCCACCCACCGGCGCAGCAAACACTTGGATGCTCGTCCCCCGGAGTTCCATCGAGTCGGCGACTTCGCCACGAATGAAGTAGTCGCCAAGCTCGAGCTCCACATCCACGACATCGCCAGCTGGCAACACACGGACAACCTTCCCCACAGAAGCCCTTTGAGGCAGGTGTCCGCTGTTCTCCGTGGACGCGAAGAGAAACCACCACCCAGGCACGACATCCTCGAGCACGAAAAGCCCATCGCCATCGGTCATTGCAGTCATGAGGCCGGCTCGAGAATGAGACCTACCCTCCCAAACGAGCCAGGATCCGTCGCGCAACCTGCTCGGAGGGAGTCCCAGGATCTCGCTTCCCACAACGACAGCCCCGGGTACAGGACGCCTGCCCGGGCCGACGACTCGCCCTCGGATCGTCCGGGGTACAGCGAGCTCCCATTCCCTCCGGAGCACTTCTCCTGGCTCGAGCAGTATGCCGCTCTCCAGGGAACGCCAGGCTCCCTTGTACTTCATCTCAACCGTCAACGCCACGCCTGTCGGCAGCCCCGTTACCGTCAAGACCCCTTCGCCGTCGATACTCTCAACTACCACATACCTTGGCTCTACTCCGGATCCCAATGGGAAGTCCCAGTCCTGCCGAAGTTCTGCCAGCTCCAGCGCGGAGCACGACAGCCGAACACTTGCCCCACGAATGCGTCTGCCTTGAGCTTCTACGCTGGCGATGATCGTACCTGCCACATCAAGCCGGACCACCAGAGCATCCTCTTCAGAGGCACGCTCTCGGTCGACGACGACAACCGCGGGACCGTATCCAGGCGCCTCGATTGCGTAGTACGCCACCCAACCCCGGTATGGCAGACGAAGAAGGCCCTCTTCACCCCTACAGCCCTGCCCACCACGCTCGTACCCTCCAAGACACCTCGCTACCACATCAACGACGCGCCGGCCCGTGCTCGCGTCAACCACAACCGCACAGAACACGCCCGTTCTCCGCGTGTGCACTGGCATTCGCACATCCCGGACCTCGCCTGGTTCCAACGGTCCGATTGCAAGCTCCGCAGCATCTATCGATGAGGCCATCGGCGATACCGCGATGCGGTACCTCACTCCTGGAACCGCTGGCATCAACACCAGTCCCCTTCCATCGCTTCGTGGTTGATCCATTCGGCTGGCGAAGCCCATCTCGTCACCGCGTTCGTCTATTGCACCCCAGCCGAGTTCCTCGAACGCCTCAAATGCATGTCTCCTGGCCTCACGGGACCCTTCCGCGCCGATCGGAAGCACAGGGATACCAGCCAATGGCTGGCCGGTCTCGTCGTCAACCACGTGCACACGTATGGTCGCTTCCCACCGCGCTTGTGCGCCGGCCACCACGATCCGTCCGCGTGGCTCTTCACGAGTGTCCTGCTCGGCAAGAGGAGCTGCCGGCATCTTGGGACTCTCCGCCCTGGCTCCATTCCGGAGCGAGACTCGCAAGGGAGCGTGCACTCGCCCTCCGGTCCCTCCCTTACCACCTGGTCCCATGCCAAGCTCCCATAGGACGGCGACAACTCCGCTCGCCACCAACAAGCACGCCAGGACACGCAAGACCCGATTCCTTACGTTCACTCCAGGACCCACTTTGTCCCCCTCCTCACTGGCCGAGCAGGATTGATGCACTCCAGGCTGCGCCACGGCAGATAAGCCCTAGTGTACCGCCCCCTGCGGGGGCCTCTCTCCCCCTCCCGGCCTTCCCGGGAGCTCCAACATCGTCCTATCCCTCTCGCTCTGCGGGCCCCCATCAGCTCCACCTGCTCGGCCCCGTAATAGGCGAAAGGGTTTCGGTGAGCTGCACATTGGGCGCCGCCCGGCCTCGCCAGGTGCGGTTGGCAGAACGGTTACCGCCCTATTCTCTCACTCTACGTTTGCAGTACACCAGCAGAAAGAGCAGTGGACTACCGCCCAAGACGATGGGCAGAGTCTCTACAAGAGTCAGCTCCCAGTAGCACTCTGTGAGCCACTGCCAGAACGGGCCAGGCCCTGGCCCGCCCGCCAAGGCGGGAGCGGCATGATCCGCAAGTAGACCAATGATCAAGGATTCCAAGCAAACAAGAACCGTGAACAGGAAAAGCAGCGCGAGCCAAGCGACGAGTGGCCGCCATCGCCAACCTTGCACACGATCAAGAATCCCCACTGACAGGAGCATTGGCGGAAAGAAAACCACCCACCAACTCAAGTACTCCCACGACAACAACGGGCCCTGGGGCCTCCCATACTGACAATACATCAAAGGCCACTCCACAAAGCAGTAACCCAACGAGCACATGGCTGAAAGCCGAAAAGATGAGGACGACCAAACACCCATGGATCTAATACCGTACAGGGTGAATGTATAACCAGAAGCAGGCGATTGGACAGCACATCTTACACAGGTCTTCATCTCTGCAAAAGTCGTTTCGGCACACCAAGCAGATTGACTTTCTATCCCATGTACCACCATAGCCCTTGAGGTTGCCACTACACTCTAGCATCCGCGTCGCACCGCTACAGGTTGGGTTCCCCTCCCTATCGCACTGACATGTCACATCCTTGAAACCCGCTCGCTGCCAGAAGTTTGCTCTAAACGTCCCGCAGCCGCGAGGGCAGCACACAACAACGAAGTCCACCCATTGAATGCGTGGTGACTCGAAGACGCTGTGCGGAGGAACCTGTCTACAGTCACCGCGGAACCCTCCCAAATGATTGCACACAGTGATGCGCTGGTCGGTGCGGTTGTGCACATTTGTCCACAGGCCGAAAACATCCGCATTGCTCAAAGGGTTGACTAACACATACTGGTACAGATTCGAAGACTCTACGCTGCCGAATGGGTCTCTCACTGACCATGAGCCAGTGGCCGCCTCCATCCAACGGTTACGGTAGTCGTAGAGTTCCGTGCTCTGATCGACCACTCCCCCATGCAGTCTCTTCACCTGATACACAGCTGACGCGAACTCCCCCACCCCATTGCCCTGTCCGTCCTCCCCATAGTTGTCCCCGTACGGCTCCCGGTACCGGTACCGCTCCACCATCCCGCCCGACGTGTCGCTCAGGCCCCACACCGTGTCCTGGAAGTCCTCGTGCACCGCGTAGCCGCGGTACTCGCTCGTGTCCTGGTCCCCGTCCAGGTCGTTCGTGTCCAGGGCCACGTGCTCGAGCAT
>CAYMFV010000057.1:0-11891 GCA_964389745.1 uncultured Planctomycetales bacterium
CGAGGAAGCCCCGGAGCTCGGCCTGCTCCAGGGCCTCCACGGGACCTCTGGCCCCGGGCGGAGGCAGGAGGCGGAGACGCTCCCAGGCGAGGTGGCGGCGGCGCTGGCTCCGGAGGTGGTCCCGGCAGAGGTTCAGGACCACGGTGTTGCGCCAGGAGGCGAAGGGGCGGGCGGGGTCCCACCGGGGCAGCCGGTCCAGGAGGCGCACCATGGCGTCCTGGGCCAGGTCGTCGGCGTCGGCCGGATCGGCGAGGAAGCCCAGGCAGAGGCGGTGGATCACGGGGAACTCCAGGCGACAGAGCTCGGCGATGGCGTCGGCATCGCCCTCCCGAGCCCGCCGGGCGGCTTCGTCCGCCGGCGGCGTTCCGGAGGGAGGACGGTGGGCCATGTCCGTCCTCCCTACGCCCCCCGGCCGGCGGGCGCGGAAGGGCGCACGCCAAAAAAGCCTGGAAATAGTGCGACATCGGGTTAACCATGGCAGAGGTTCGCCGGTGCCTGACCGGCGGGGGAGGTGTGGACTTGAGCGCAGCAGAGCCCGAGGCCCAGAAGAGCGGAGCAGAGAGCACGGATCGGCGTGGCTTCTTGCGCCGGGCGTCCAGCGTGGTGATGACTGGCGGGGTGGTCCTGGCCTATGGCACCTGTGCCACCTACGGGGGTCGCTTCCTGTACCCGGCCCGGCCCGCCCGGCGGCGCTGGCAGTACCTGACCAGTGCCAGCAGCCTGGGGCCCGGTGAGGCCTTGCTCTACCGGGCCCCCAACGGGGACTCGGTGACCGTGACCCGCCAGGGCGATGCCGGCACCGTGGAGGACTTCGTGGCTCTCTCGAGCACCTGTCCCCACCTGGGCTGCCGGGTCAAGTGGGAGCCCCACAAGGAGCGCTTCCATTGCCCCTGCCACAACGGCGTCTTCGACGTCACCGGCAAGGCCCTCTCCGGCCCTCCCGCGGATGCCGGGACCGACCTGTTCCGGTATCCCCTGAAGCTCGACAAGGGCAACCTCTTCATCGAGGTGGAGCTCGAGGGTCTGACCGTGGAGGAAGTGTGAGATGGGGGCCATCGGCGCCTGGCTGAAGGAACGCTTTCCGGTCGAGGGGGACCAGCTCCGGGAGCTCACCAATGAACCGGTCCCCTACCACCTGAAGACCTGGTGGTGGTGCCTTGGTGGGACGCCGGCCTACCTCTTCGTCGTCCAGATTCTGACCGGCATCCTCCTGGCCTTCTACTACGAGCCGGCCCCGGACACCGCCTACGACTCGGTGCGTTACATCACCGAGGAGGCGACCCTGGGCTGGTTCGTACGCAGCCTGCACAAGTGGTCGGCCACCCTGATGATCGCCTCGGTGGTCCTGCACCAGATGCGGGTCTTCTTCACCGGCGCCTACCGGAAGCCCCGGGAGCTGAACTGGATGGTGGGCATGTTCCTGCTCATCTGCACCCTGCTCACGGGTTTCACCGGCTACAGCCTTGTCTTCGAGCAGTTGAGCTACTGGGGGGCCACCGTCGGCGCCAACATCACCGACCAGATCCCGGTGATCGGCGGTTTCCTGAAGCAGCTGCTCCTGGCCGGCGCCGAGTACAACGAGAAGACCCTGCCGCGTTTCTTCGTCCTGCACGCCGCCGTCCTGCCGGCGGTGATGGTGGTCCTCCTGGTCCTGCACATCACCCTGATCCGTCTTCTCGGGGTGACCGAGTTCAAGTGGCGGGAAGACGAGGAACCCCGCCACTTCAACCTCTTTCCGGACCACTTCTTCACGGAGATGATGATCGCCCTGGTGCTGATGATCGTGCTCAGCGCCCTGGCGACGGTCCTGCCCGCCACCATGGGCCCGGTCGCGGATCCCCTGAGCACTCCGGAGGTGATCAAGCCGGAGTGGTTCTTCTACGTGGCCTTCCGCTGGCTGAAGCTCTTCTCGGGCGCGGTGGCGGTCCTGTCCATCGGTTTCGTCCTCTTCGTGATGTTCCTCTGGCCCTTCATCGACGCCTGGCTGGAGCGGCGCTGGCCTCGCAAGGAGATCAGCGTCTGGGTCGGCATCCTCGGAGTCCTCTCCATCATCGGCCTGACGGTCTGGGAGGCCGTGGTCGCCCACTGAGCGTGTCCTTGCTGCAAACCCCTCGGCAGACATGAGCCTGAACGCGAAGAAGTTCGTCATCGCGGCCCTGAGCGCCGCCTTCATCGTCTCCCTGATCTTCGTCCAGTACATGGAGGTCCAACGCAAGCAGGCGGAGCTCGGGGTCGGCAAGGCCCTGATCGCCGTGCCGGCGAGCAGCCGACAATGCGTCGACTGCCACGGCGACGAGTCGCCGGGCATCGTGGACCACTGGAAGGGCAGTCCCCACGCCCGGACCGGCGTGAGCTGTTTCGAGTGCCACCAGGCCGAGGATGGCGACGCCGATGCCTTCACCCACTACGGCAAGCAGATCGCCACGGTGGTCACGCCCCGGGATTGCGCCCGCTGCCACCCCGATGTCTTCGAGGAGTTCGAGCGTAGCCACCACGCCAAGGCCGGCAACATCCTGCACTCCCTGGACAACCGTCTGGCCGAGGTGGTCGAGGGCTTCCGGGGCGAGTTCAATCCCCATTCCGCCACCCCCGGCCGGCCCGACCTGCAGATGGCCAACGGCCTGGCGCCGGCCAACACCGGCTGCCGCCAGTGCCATGGCAGCAAGGTGGCGTTGCTCTCGGTGGACGGCGACAGCATCGACGTGGACGACCTGCAGCCGGGTCCCGACGGCCGGCCGACCAATGTCGAGCTGCTGGCGAAGATCCAGCGCAACAAGGATGGCAAGCCGGTCTACGACCCGCAGACCTGGCCGAACACCGGCATCGGTCGCATCAACCTGGACGGCTCCCGGGGCTCCTGCTCGGCCTGCCACAGCCGCCACGACTTCTCACCCCGCCGGGCGCGGCAGCCGGAGAACTGCGGCAAGTGCCACCTGGGTCCGGACCACCCGCAGAAGGAGATCTACGAGGAGTCCAAGCACGGTGTGGCCTACCGGGACATGAAGGACGAGATGAACCTGGACGCCGAGGACTGGGTGCTGGGCGAGGACTACTCCCAGGCTCCCACCTGCGCCACCTGCCACATGTCCGCCAACATCCGGGGCGGCAAGGTGACCCACGACCCTGGCACCCGCATCTCCTGGACCAACCGGCCGCCGGTCAGCCTGGTCATGGACACGGACCTGGACCACCAGGTGATCAAGGAGACCGATCCGGCCAGGCGCCGGGCCCTGGTGGCGGACACGGCGGAGCAGAAGCGGACCCGCATGAAGCAGGTCTGCTCGGTGTGCCACACCAGCGACTACATCAACAACTTCTACCAGCAGTACGACGAGTTCGTGGTCAACTACAACGAGAAGTTCGCCAAGCCAGGTCTCAAGATCATGGGCGCCCTGAAGGAGAACGGGCTGCTCAGCAAGGCGAACTTCGACGAGGAGATCGAGTGGACGTGGTTCTACCTCTGGCACCACGAAGGCCGCCGGGCCCGTCACGGCGCGTCCATGATGGCCCCCGACTACGCCCACTGGCATGGAACCTACGAGGTGGCCGAGCGCTTCTACCTGGAGCTGATTCCCCAGGCCCGGGAGATCGCCGAGGCGGCGGCCGCCGCCGGCAAGACCGCCGAGGCCGAGGCCGTGCTGCACGTCATCGAGGAGATCCTCGCCCGTCCCGAACACCAGTGGCAGGCGGAGGCGGCCGCTGGCCGCTGACGCAGCCGGCCATGGTGGTGGTCGGGAACCTGCTTCGTTGCCTCCCCGCGGCTCGGGAGGACCTGGTGCGGCGTCTCCAGGCCCTCCCGGGCACCACCGTCGTCCTGCTGGAGACCCCCGGCGACCTGTGCGTGGTCCTGGAGGGGGGGAGTCTCGCCGAGATCGAGATCCGGCAGCGGGACCTCCAGGGTCTGGACGGCGTCCTCGCTGCCTGGCCTGTCTACACCCATCTCGAGGACCTGGAAGCCCCTGATCCCGACGAGGAGCAAAGGAGCGCGAAGCATCGCGGTACGAGGCATGACCACTCATCAACCGAACCGGCGTGATGTCATCAAGGCGGCGGCCGTGGGCACCGTGGCCGCCATCGCCGGCTGCAGCAAGGAACCTGCTGGCCCCCGTACCGGCGACGTGGAGGCCTGGCACAAGACCGTGTGCCGCTTCTGCGGCACGGGCTGCGGGGTCATGGTCGGCACCATCGGCGACCGGGTGGTGGCCCTGCGCGGCGACCGGGAGCACCCCACCACCAAGGGCCTGGTGTGCGCCAAGGCCCTCTTCCTGCCCCAGGTGGTCCACCACCCGGAGCGCCTGACCCGGCCCATGATCCGGCGCAACGGCAAGCTGGAGCCTGCCACCTGGGACGAGGCTATGGACCTGGTGGCGGAACGCTTCGCCGCGGCCATCCGGGAACACGGCCCGGACAGCGTGGCCTACTACGGCTCCGGCCAGGCCCTGTCCGAGGAGAGCTACTTCGCCAACCGCCTGTTCAAGGGCGGCATCGGCACCAACAACGTGGAGGGCAACCCGCGGCTGTGCATGGCCAGCGCCGTGGGCGGCTACGTGAGCACCTACGGCAAGGACGAGCCCATGGGCTGCTACGACGACATCGAGCACGCCCGGGTCTTCTTCCTGGTCGGCTCGAACACCGCCGAATGCCACCCGGTGCTCTTCGACCGCATCGTCGCCGAGAAGCAGAGCGGCCGGGGCGTGAAGATCATCGTCGTCGACCCGCGGCGCAGCCCCATCGCCGCCCACGCCGACCTGCTGCTGCAACCCAAGCCCGGCTGGGACCTGGTCCTCTTCCACTCCATGGCCCAGGTGATCATCCAGCGGGGCCTGCACGACAAGGACTTCCTGGCCCGCAACGTCCAGTGCAAGGCGGTGCGGGACGGCAAGCCGGTGCAGGTCAGCTTCGAGGAGTACGTCGCCTTCCTGGAGGACTTCACGCCCGAGAAGGCCGAGGCCATCTGCGGCGTGCCGGCCCGGGACATCCAGGAGGCGGCCATGACCTTCGCCCAGGGGCCCAGCATGTCCTTCTGGACCATGGGTCTCAACCAGCGCATCACCGGCGTCTGGGCGAACAACCTGGTCCACAACCTGCACCTGGTCACCGGCCAGATCGGCAAGCCCGGGGCCACGCCCTTCTCCCTCACCGGCCAGCCCAACGCCTGCGGCGGCGTCCGGGACACCGGTTCCCTGTCCCACGTCCTGCCCTACGGGCGGGTGGTGAAGAAGCACGAGCACCGGGCCGAGATGGAGAAGCTCTGGGGCTGCGCCCCCGGCACCATCCAGCCCAAGCCCGGGCTGAACACTATCGAGATGTTCCGGGCCCTGGCCGAGGATCGCATCCGGGCCATGCTGGTCCTGTGCACCAACCCCGGCCAGTCCCTGCCCAACCTGCAGCGGTACCGGGACGCCATGGGCAAGGCCCGGCCGAACAAGCCCTTCCTGTGCGTCGTCGACATCTTCCCGACCCGGACCACCGAGCTGGCCGACGTCGTCCTGCCGGCGGCCATGTGGACGGAGAAGGCGGGTGTCTACGGGATGAGCGAGCGGCGCTACCAGTACCAGCCTGCCGTCAAGCCGCCCCCGGGAGAGGCCCGGCCCGACCTGGACATCCTCATCGACCTGGCGCTGCGCCTCGAGCAGCGCGGCGTCGTCCCCTCGGGCTACGTCTCGGGGAAGTTCCGCAACTCCGACGACGTCTGGCTGGAGATGATCGAGGCCGGCCGGGGCACCGCCTACGACTTCTCCGGCATGACCCGGGAGCGCCTCAAGAAGGAGCGGGGCATCCGCTGGCCCGCGCCCACGGAGGACCACCCCGGCACCGCCCGGCGCTTCGTCAAGGGCGAGGACCCGCTCCTGGACAGCGGCCCCTACGCCAACCCGGACCTCGAGCCCGGGGAGATCTTCTTCTACGCCGCTCCGGACCACAGGGCGGTGATCTGGCTGCGGCCGCCCAAGCCCCCGGCGGAGCCGCCCGACGAGGAGTACCCCTACGTGCTCTCCACCGGCCGGGTCCTGGAGCACTGGCACACGGGCACCATGACCATGAAGGCCCGGGAGCTGGTCCAGTCCCAGCCGAGGTGCTACGTGGAGATCCATCCGGAGGATGCCCGCAAGCTGGGTGTGCGCACCGGTGACATGGTGCGTATCCGCTCCCGGCGCGGGCAGGCGTTGCTGCCGGCCCGGGTCGTCGCGGCGCCCCAGCCGGGCATGGTCTTCGTCCCCTGGCACTGGGCGGACGAGAACAGCCTCATCAACTACGTCACCATCGACGCCTACGACCCGGGCTCCAAGCAGCCCGAGTTCAAGATCTGCGCCGTCCAGCTGGCCAAGGCCTGAAGGGGAGGGAAATCATGATCCGGTCCAGCATCATCGTCCTCGCCGCCGTCGCCCTGGCGCTCCTCGTGACGGCCTGTGGCGAGGGGGCCTCCGAGCGGGAGCAGCAGGCCGTGGCCGCCGGCTTCGCGGCCAACGCCTTCCCCCCCCTGCTCTCGGCCGAGGACTACCACCTGCAGGCCTGGGAGAAGAGCTCCAAGGAGTGCCTGGTCTGCCACCAGAAGGGCAAGGAGGAGGCCCCGGTGACCCGGCACGAAGACATGCCGCCGATCCTCCTCGAGGCCAAGTGCCGTTCCTGCCACGTCCTGGCGGCGAGCAGCGCTGTCGACTACCAGCTGGAGGGCTGAGCGCCCGGTCGTTCCGGACCTGCCGGAGATGGAGCCCGCGGCCCGTCCTACCCGCCGGCAATGGCTGGCGGTCGCCGGGGCGGCCGCGGGAGCCGTCCTCGGCGGGCGGTGGCTCCGCTTCCTCCGGGAGCGCCACGAGGAGCGTCTGCGTCCGCCCGGCGCCCTGCCCGAGGGAGACTTCCTGGCCGCCTGTATCCGCTGCGGCCAGTGCGTCAACGCCTGTCCCTACGAAACCCTCTTCCTCTGCGGCCTGGAGGCCGGTCTCCTGGACGTGGGGACGCCGAGCCTGGACACCCGGCGGCAACCCTGCTGGCTGTGCCGGGGTGAGGAGACCCTGCGCTGCATCGAGGTCTGCCCGACCGACGCCCTGCAGCCGGTGAACTCCCTCCGGGACATCCGCATGGGCGTCGCCGAGATCGATGCCGACCGCTGCTTCGCCTGGAACGGCGTGGTCTGCCGGGCCTGCTGGCACGCCTGCCCCTTCCCGGACGAGGCCATCGTCCTGGACGAGCTCGGCCGGGCTCGGGTGGTGGCCGAGGCCTGCATCGGCTGCGGCATCTGCGACCAAGCCTGTCTGACCGCGCCCTCCTCCATCCGCATCCTGCCGTGAGCCTCCACCGTCCCCCCCCCTGGAGGCTCCTGCGCCGGGTGACGGCGGCGACCTTCCTCCTGCTCCTGGTCCTCGGAGCCCAAGGCGACCTGGCGCTTTTCCAGGGCTCCCTGACCAGCAGCCGCTTCCTGGGCCGACTGCTCCTGGCCGACCCCCTGGCCACCCTGGAGCTGTTCCTGGCCCGGCACCGCCTGCCCCTGGAGCTGGCCGGCGGCGCCCTGCTCCTTTGCCTTCTCTGGGTGGCCCTGGGCCGGGTCTTCTGTGGCTGGGTCTGTCCCCTGGGCCTGCTCCTGGACCTGGCCGACGCCGGTCGCAGCCGCTTGCAGCGCCGGCTCGCCCGGCGGGGCGTCCGCCTGCCGGACCGGCGCCCCGACCGGCGCTGGAAGTACGTCCTCCTCGGAGCCGCCCTGGGCGCCTCCTTCCTCGGGAGGGTCCCCGTCTTCCAGGCCCTCTCGCCCATCAACCTCCTGGCCTGGGGAACCGTCTTCTCCCCGGGACTCGGGCTGGTCGTCGTCCTCCTCCTGGTGGCAGTGGAGCTCTTCTCCCGCCGGCTCTGGTGCCGGGCCCTCTGCCCCCTGGGCGCCCTGCACAGCCTCCTGGGCCGGTGGGGCCTGTTTCGGGTCCGGGTGGACCCGGCGACCGCCCGGGGCCTGGCCTGCGGGCGCTGCAGCCGGGAGTGCCCCGTGGGCATCGCCGTCATGGAGGACCACGTCCTGGCCGGGCGCGCCGGGGTGGAGGACCCGGAGTGCACCCGCTGCGGAGACTGCACAACCTCCTGCGTGGGGGGGCTCCTGGTCCTTGGCTTCCGGCCGCCCCCGGGCCGGGAGGGCGCCGACAGGGCAGGATCCTGCCCTGGTCCCGAGGACCGGGATCTTGCCGCCACGGGCTCCAGGGGTTAGGGACACAAGCACAGACCCTCGTCTCCGATGGTGTCTTCCTCCGGGCTTCTGTCCTTCTGCCGCCCGGTGGTGGCGGTCGCTCCGTCCACTACGGGCCGGGAGGCTCTCGAGCGCATGCTCGCGGAGGGGCGGACCGCCCTCCTCCTCCGGGACGAGTCCGGCCAGCCTCAGGGTTGGATCCGGATGCGCCACCTGGTCCTCCGGGGCCTCCAGGAGGAGGAGGGTGTCCTGGCGGCACCGGTGGGGCAGCTGCCCTGCGCCGGGGTGGTGGCCGTGCCGGCCACGGCCAGCGTCGGCGAGTGTGCCCGCCTCTTCCGGGAGACGGGGATGCGCCAGTTCCTGGTGGTTGGCTCCGGCGGCCAGGAGCTGGGCGTGCTGTACCTCGAGGATCTCCTGGCGGCGACGGCCCGGAGCCTGGGCCAGGCCGCCCGTCCCCTGGCGGCGGTCTTCGGGACGCCGGGCAGCCGGACCGGTATGGAGGCGGGATGATCGGCCACCATCGCTTCCGGCGCCTGGTGCGCACCATTCCGCCGGAGGCCACGGTGGCCGAAGCCGCCGAGCTCCTGGAGGAGGAGGGCTACGGCTGCCTGGTGGTGGCCGACGAGGCCGACCGGCCGGTGGGCGTCCTCACCATCGGCGACCTGGCCAGGCGAGTGCTCCTCAACGGCCGGGATCCGACCGTCACGCGGGTGGCCGAGGTCATGACCGGCGACCTCGTGTGCGTGCAGCCGACCACCTCCTTCGACGCCGCCCTGGCGCTGATGGCTGCCCGAGGCCTGCGCCGCCTGCCGGTGGTGGACGGAGGTCGGCTCCTGGGCCTCCTGACCCTGAACGACGTGGTCCAGGCCCTGGCCGAGGAAGCCCACGACCTGGCCCTGGGCATGCGCCGGGACCACGAATCCCTGCGCCTGCATCGGGAGGACCCGGGGGCGGCGGACGACTGGCGGGGCTGGCCGCCCCACGTCATCCGCCGCTGGCACTACGGCTAGAATCGGCGGGATGCCCGACGACGTTCACGAACCCGGCTCCCGGGCCGGCCTGGGGGGGGTAGCCCTCGCCGCTCTGGCCGGTGCCGCCGTGGGCTCCCTGTTGGAGGGCCTGGCCTTCCCCGGGGCTCTCGGTACCCGGATCCTGGGGACCAAGTTCCTCGTCCTCTGGCCCGGGAATGCCGTCCTCGCCCTGGGCGCCGGTCTCCTCGCCACCCTCCTGGCCGGCAGGCTGAGCTGCCGGGCCCACGCCCTGGCCTGGTGGTGGGGGCTGGCTCCGGGCCTGGGCGCCCTGGCCGGCAGCTTCCTGGCCGATCCCCACGACTATCTGGGTCCCTGGGCCTGGGCGGTGCCCGCCGTCACCGGCCTGTTCCTGCTGGTGGGCGCAGCCGCGGCCCGGCGCCTGCCTGCCCTCCCCCGAGGGCTCGCCGCGGCCCTGGCCCTGGGCGGCGTCCTGGGCGCGGTGCTCCTGGCCGCGGGGGTCGGGGCCTCCACGGTCGGGCGGGGGGTCGAGTACGACCCCGCCGCCCGGCCCCGCCTCGGTCCGCCCGTTGGGGGGGGGGAGGATCCGCCGCCGGCGGCGCCGGACGTCCTCTTCATCTCGGTGGACACGCTGCGGGCCGACGCGGTCCTGGGAGAGGTGGCGCCGCCGACGCCGCACCTGGATGCCCTGCGCCGGCGGGCCCTGTGGAGCGATCACGCCCTGGCGCCCGCCCCGGCCACCCTGCCCAGCCACATCACCATGTTCACGGGGGTCAACCCGGTGGTGCACGGCACGCGGGCCAACACCGGGCGCCTGCCCGAGAGCATCCCGACCCTGGCCGAGGCGTTCCAGGCGGCGGGCTGGCGCACGGTGGGGGTGGTGAGCAACGGTGTGCTGCGCCCGGGCACGGGGGTGGAGCGGGGCTTCGAGATCTACGCGAACCTGTCCACGACCCACCCCGGCGTGGCGGCGGCCAAGGCCCTCCAGGGCAAGGCCGGCCGGGCCGCCTGGATCGGCGTGCTCCTGGCGAACCCGGTGGTGGGCAGCCGGGGCCGGGCCCTCTACCAGAAGGTGGTGTACCTCCTCCTGAGTCGGCGGCTGGCCGCTTCCGGGGAGATCGGCGCCGCCAAGGGCTCCCTGACCCGGGACCTGGCCCTGGCCCTCCTCGAGGATCTCGAGGTCCAGGAGCGGCCCTGGTTCTTCTTCCTGCACTTCATGGATCCGCACCAGCCCTACGAGCCGGACCCCAGCGTCGCCGGGCGGCTCACCCGAGGCCTGGAGATGCCGCCCTCCTACCGGGGGCAGGATCCGGGTAGCCTGCTCATGGCCCGGACCATCATGGCGGACCTGCAGCTCGGCAAGGAGGAGGCCCGGGCGGCGGCGGAGTACCTGCACAAGGTCTACCAGGAGGAGGTCCTGTTCATGGACGAGTGCGTCGGCCGGGTCCTGGCGAAGGCCGAGGCGGCCGGCCGGCCCCTGGTTGTGGTCTTCACCAGCGACCACGGCGAGCAGTTCGGGGAGCACGACCTGATGATCCACAACAACTCGGTGTACGAGCCCTTGCTCCGCGTGCCCTTCCTCCTGGCGGGCCCTGGCGTGCCGCCGGGTCCGCTGCCCGTGCGCCCGCACCTGGAGGACCTGCTGCCCACCCTCCTCGGCCTTTGCGGCCTGCCCGTGCCAGCCGGCGTGGAGGGCCGGGACCTCCTGGCCCTGCTCCGCCAGGGGGGGGGCGAGCCGGAGGGTGGGCGGGTGTACGTGGGTACCAGCCCGGAGGAGATGGCCGTGTACCAGGGGGACTGGAAGCTGATCCTCCGCTACCGGGACCTGGGCAGTCCCGAGGTCGTCCTGGAGCCCCGGTCGCTCTACCGCCTCGACCGGGATCCCGGCGAGACCAAGAACCTCCTGGAGACGGAGCCGGAGATGGCTGGACGGCTCCTGGCCCTGGCCCGGCGGGAGGCCGCCCGGGCCCGGCGCATGGAGGAGGCCGCCCTCACGGCGGCGGAGGAGGCCATCCTCGAGCAGCTCGGCTATGGCGGGGGCTAGAGCCATGTCGGCGGCCGGCAGGTGGGAGCACGCAGGCCCGGCCCTGGGTGGGGCGGCCCTGGCGAGCCTGGCCCATGCCCTCCTCTTTCCCGGCCTCCCCGGCTGGTCCTGGCTGGCCGCCAAGCTCTGCCTGATCCTTCCCGGCAACCTCCTCCTGGCTGGTCTCCTGGCCGGGGCGGCCGGCCGCCTACTCGGCCCGGCCCTGTCCGGCCGGCGGGCCTTCTGGCTGGGCCTGGCGGTCGGCCTGGGCGGGATGCTCGGCTCCTGGCTGGCCGGCCCCCGGGACCTGACCGGCCGCGGCCGCTTCTTCGTGCCCGCCGCCACGGTTCTCCTCCTGGCCCTGCTGCTCCTGGCGGCCGGACGTCTGCCCTTGCCGGCGCTGCGGCCCCGGCTGGGCCTGGTCCTGGCCGGCGCCCTCCTGCTCCTGGCGTGCGGCGCGGCCTTCCTGGACCTCCAGCCCGGGACCCGGGCGGTCCGCTTCCAGCCGCAGGAGCGCCTGCCTCTCCCCCCCCCTCCCGGGGAAGAGGTGCCAGACGGACCGGCGGTGCTCCTGGTGGTGGTGGACACCCTCCGGGCCGACGGCCTGGCGGAGGTGCCGACGCCGCACCTGGAAGCCCCGCGCCAGGAGGCGCTGGACGGTGCCTTCGCCGTCGTCGGCCTGGTGGCCAAAGGCGAGATGGAGATCGAGAACGCG
>CAYMFV010000058.1:0-11829 GCA_964389745.1 uncultured Planctomycetales bacterium
CCGGCACGGCCAGCGCCTCGTGGTGGGGGACCTGGAGGTGGACCTGGCGGCCGGCACGGCCCGGCGCGGCGACCACCTCCTCGACCTGACCGCCACCGAGTTCCGCGTCCTGCGCTGCCTCGCCCTGCGCCAGGGCGACTTCGTCCCCCGGGAGGAGCTCTGCGCCAGCGTCTACGGCACCGGCTACACGCCGCCGAGCAACGCCCTCGAGGTGGCCGTCTCGCGCCTGCGCCGGAAGCTCGCCGCCGCCGGGGCGGGGGAGATGCTGCGCAGCCGCCGCGGCCTCGGCTGGCGCCTGGCCGTTGCCAGCGGCGGGGGGGGGCCCGCGGCGTGAACTCCCTGCGCCTGCGCCTCGGGGCCGGCTTGGTCCTGCTCCTGGCCCTTCTCTTCGCTGGGGGGGGGCGGCCCTGCACGCCCTGACCCGGGCCCGGCTGCTGGCCGCGGTCGACGGCGAGCTGGAGTCGCTGGCCCGGAGCCTGGCCTGGATGGCCGAGGACGAGGGCTACAGCCTCTCCTTCGAGCCGGACGAGGACGCGGCCGGCGACGCCCTCCTGCCGCCGGGCGTCCACTACGAGATCCTGCTGCCGGACGGCTCCCGGTGGCGGGGTTCGCCGGCCCGCCCGGGGGCGGGGCCGCAGCGCACGGTGCGCCTGGACCTGCAGCCGCGCCGCGACCCGGACGCGCCGGGCTCCTTCCTCGAGGGCCGGCCCCTGACCGTGGTCGTCAGCCGGAGCGTGGCCGGGGAGGAGCGCTTCCTGGCCAACCTGCGCCAGGGCCTGCTCCTGGCCGGCCTGGGCACCCTCGTGGCCGCGGCCCTCCTGGTGGCCCTCGCCGTGCGCCAGGGCCTCGCGCCCCTGGAGCGTCTCTCGGCCGAGGTCGGCGCCGTGGAGGCCGCCGGCCTGGACCGGCGCTTCGACACCGCCCTGCCCCGGGAGCTGCAGCCCATCGCCCGGGCCCTCAACGATCTCCTGGCTCGCCTCGAGGAGGCCTTCGCCCGGGAGCGGCGCTTCAACGCCGCGGTGGCCCACGAGCTGCGCACGCCCCTGGCAGAGCTGCGCGCCGTCCTGGAGGTGGCCGAGCGCACCGGCGCCGGCGAGGCCGAGGTCCGCACCGCCCTGGCCGACGCCTTGGAGGCGGCCGGGCGCCTGGAGCGGCTGGCGACCGGGCTCCTGACCCTGCGCCGCTTCGAGACCGGCGAGGCCCTGCCGCCGCCCGGCACGGTCCGGCTGGCCGAGGTCCTCCAGCAGGCCTGGCAGGCCCAGGCCGGCGCCGCCCGCCGGCGGGGGCTGCGCCTGGAGCTCGCCGGCGCCGGAACGGCGACCTGCCGGTGCCTCCCGGAGCTGGCCGAGGTCGTGGTCCAGGCGCTGGTGGAGAACGCCATCCAGCACGCCCCGGAGGGGAGCACCGTGCGCGGGCGCGTGGAGGTCGGCGACGGCCAGGTGTGCCTGCGCCTCTGCAACCCGGCCCCGGGGCTCGGCCCGGCCGACCTGCCCCGCCTCTTCGAGGCCTTCTGGCGCAAGGACGCCGCCCGCAGCAGCCCCGACAACCTGGGCCTCGGCCTCCACCTGGCCGCCACCGCCGCCCGGGCCGCCGGCCTGGATCTCGAGGCCACCCTGGACGGCGAGAACCGCCTCTGCTTCGAGCTGGCGGGCCCGGAGGCTTGAAACCGGCCCGGTCCTTGTTTAGACTTCTGGGCATAGCGCTGAATAACGTTGCGACCAGGGAAGCTCCGCTGAACAAGTCGGAGTCCAGCCATGAAGCAGCACTCCCCGACGGGCCACTACGAGACCATCACAGCGGGCGGCGAGGTCGTCCAGGCCTTCGTCCCGCAGCCGCTGCCGCCGCGGCGTGGCCTCGACCTCGCGCCCCTCCAGGACCCGCTCGAGCAGGCACTCCTGGCCCTGGGCCGGCTGGACAGCCTTGCCAGCCTGCTCCCTGACACCGGCCTCTTCCTCTACGCCTACGTCCGCAAGGAGGCTGTCCTGTCCTCCCAGATCGAGGGCACGCAGTCATCCCTCTCGGACCTGCTGCTGTTCGAGATGGAGGGGGTGCCGGGCGTGCCCCTGGACGACGTCGTCGAGGTCTCGAACTACGTCGCGGCCCTGGAGCACGGCCTCCAGCGGCTGCGGGAAGGGTTCCCCCTGTGCAATCGCCTGGTCCGGGAGATGCATGCCAGGCTTCTCGCCAGTGGTCGGGGTGCCGGCAACAACCCGGGCGAGTTCCGCCGGACCCAGAACTGGATCGGCGGCCCCCGGCCGGGGCAGGCGCACTTCGTCCCGCCGCCGCCCCAGCTCGTCGAGGACTGCATGACGGACCTCGAGCGCTTCCTCCATGGCGCTGAAGGCGATCTGCCCATCCTGATCCGGGCGGGCCTGGCCCACGTCCAGTTCGAGACCATCCACCCGTTCCTGGACGGCAACGGACGCATCGGCCGGCTCCTCATCACGCTCCTGCTCTGCCATGGCGGGGTCCTGCAGGAGCCGCTGCTGTACTTGAGCCTCTACTTCAAGCGGCACCGGGAGGAGTACTACGCCCTTCTCGACGGCGTGCGGCGGGAAGGCGGCTGGGAGGCGTGGCTCGGCTTCTTCCTCTCCGGAGTGGCCGAGGTAGCGGGGGGTGCCGTGGAGACCGCCCGCCGCCTGGTGGCGCTCTTCCAGGAGGATCGGGAAGAGATCCAGGCTGCGGGAAGGGTCGCCGGATCGGCGTTGCGGGTGCACCACGTGCTCAAGGAGCGCGTGGTCACCTCCCTCAAGGAGGTCGTCCGGCGAACCGGGCTGTCCTTCCCCGGGGCCTCCACGGGCATGCAGGCCCTGGAGGAACTGGGCATCGCCAGCGAGCTCACGGGCAGGCGTCGCAACCGCCTCTTCGTCTACCGTCGCTACATCGCCATCCTCGGCGAGGGCACCGAGGTCTCGTAGGCGCTGGCGAGCAACCGCCATGGGAGATGTACGACTCCACCCCCGACCGGTCCGGCGCGACGCGGCAACATGACGCAACCCCTGCCCCCGTCCTACCCAGGCTGATGTCCCTGCTCGCCGCCCTCCTCCTCGGCCTTCCGGCGCCGGCGTCGCTCCTCCAGGAGCCGCCCGCGCCTCCTGCCCCGATCGTGGTCGAGGTGCGGCCGGACGCCGTGCCGCCCGCCTGCGCCGACCTGGCGGCGGCCCGGGACCGCGTCCGCGCCATCCTCACAGGCTTCCGCGAGGGGGGGGGGCGGCCCCGGCCGGTGGTGGTGGAGATCCACGACGGCGTGTACGAGCTGGCGTCGCCCCTCGTCCTGGGGCCCGAGGACTCGGGCAGCCCCGGCGCGCCGGTGACCTGGCGGGCCGCGCCCGGGGCGCGCCCGGTGCTCTCGGGCGGGCGGCGGCTCTCCGGCTGGACGGTGGCGGCCGGCGGCACCTGGACCCTGGAGCTGCCGGCGGTGCGCGCCGGGGACTGGACCTTCTCCCAGCTCTTCGTGGACGGCCAGCGGCGCTTCCGGCCCCGGCGGCCGGCGCAGGGGTGGTTCCACGTGGCCGCCGAGCTGCCGCCGACCGCGGCGAACCGGGAGCGCGGCCACGACCGCATGGGCTTCGCCGCGAGCGACATCGAGCCGGCCTGGGCCGGCAGCGACGTCGAGGTGCTGGCCATCCACACCTGGTCGGCGTCGCGCATGCGGCTGGCGGCGGTGGACGCCGAGGCCGGCGCCGTCACCTTCACCGGCCCGACCCGGACCCTGCGCCCCTGGGGCGCCTTCCACAAGGGCGCCCGTTACCGGGTGGAGAACGTCCCCGACCCCCTCGTGCCCGGGCGCTGGTACCTGGACCGGCGGCGTGGCGTGCTGCGCTACCGGCCGCTGCCCGGCGAGGACCCGGAGCGAAGCCAGGTCGTGGCACCGCGCCTGGAGACCATCCTGCGCCTGCGCGGGGATCTCGCCGGCCGGCGCTTCGTCCACGACCTGCGGTTCCGCGGCCTGACCTTCGCCCACGCCGCCTGGTCGCTGCCGCCCGGGGGCCAGAGCTTCCCCCAGGGCGAGGTGCAGCTCGGCGCCGCGGTCGAGGCCTTCGCCGCCCGGGACGTCGTCCTCGAGGACTGCGCGGTGGTCCATGCCGGCCGCTACGCCGTGCAGGTGGGCGCCGGCTGCCGCCGGGTGCGCCTCGCGGGCTGCGAGCTGGCCGACCTCGGGGCCGGTGGCGTCAAGATCGGCATCGCCGGCGGCGCTTCCTCCTGGCCGGTGGGCGAGGCGGTCGACCCGGACGACCCGGAGACGGAGGTGGCCGGGATCGAGGTCCGGGGCTGTCGCATCGTCGGGGGGGGGCGGCTGCACCCGGCCGGGGAGGGTGTCTGGATCGGTCACGCCTCGCACTGCGCCATCCGCGGCAACACCATCGCCGACTTCTTCTACACCGGGGTCAGCGTCGGCTGGACCTGGGGCTACGCCGAGCCGAGCCGAGCCCACCACAACGAGATCGCGTGGAACGACATCCACGACATCGGCCAGGGGCTGCTGTCCGACCTCGCGGGGGTGTACACCCTCGGCGTGTCGCCGGGGACCACGGTCCACCACAACCGCATCCAGGACGTGCGCTCCTTCGGCTACGGGGGCTGGGGGCTCTACACCGACGAGGGGTCGAGCGGCATCGCCATGACCCACAACCTGGTCTGGCGCTGCAAGACGGGGTCCTTCCACCAGCACTACGGCCGCGACAACCTGGTGGCCGACAACATCCTCGCCGAGAGCGCCGGCGACCAGTTGCAGCGCACGCGCACCGAGGAGCACCGTTCCTTCCGCTTCGAGCGCAACCTCGTCTGGTGGACGGGCGAGGGCCCGCTCCTCGGCAAGAACTGGCGGGATGACCACTTCGCGATGGACCACAACCTCTACTGGAACCCGCGCCACCCGGTGCGCTTCTGGGACGGGCTCGACCTCGCCGGCTGGCAGGCCCGGGGGCACGACCGCCACTCGCGGATCGCCGACCCTCGCTTCCTGGACCCGGAGCGGGGGGACTTCCGCCTGCGCCCGGACTCGCCCGCCTTCGTTCTCGGCTTCGAGGCGTGGGACCTTGCCGCCGCCGGCCGGCAGGAGCCGCCGCGGCTGACCGCGGGACTCGTGCTGCCGGCGGACTGGGATTGAGGCGGGGCGGGCCGGGCGCACCGCTGCAGGACGTCGCGGTCCAGGAGAGCCGGCCTACAACTTCACCTTCGACAGCTCATCCCAGCGCTTCTGCCATTCCTCGTTCTCGGGGTCCATCTCGATGCACTTGCGGACCAGCTTGAGGGCCTCCTCGCGCTGGCCGGCGGCGTAGAGGCAGCAGGCCAGGGTGTCGAGGATGTTGACGTTGTCCGGGGCGGCGGCCGACGCCTTGCGGGCGACCTCCAGGGCCCAGAGGGTGTCGTCCTTCCCGCACAGCTCCCGGTTCTCCCAGAAGGTCCAGGCGACGGAGTTGCCGAACGAGGCCACCGACCTCTCGGGCACCACGTCCCATGCCTCGCGAGCGGCGACCGCCAGGGCCGCGAAGGCCTCCTTCCGGGCGTCGTCGTCCTGGGCCAGGCGGAGCTTCACGCCACGCGCGTAGAAGATGTTGGACCAGCCCTGGAAGAGGAGCTCGGGGTCCTTCTCGCCGGCCAGGAAGGCCACCAGCTCGCTGGTGTCGAGGTTTACGTCGCGCGGGAGCTTCGCCAGCAGGTCGCCCAGGCGCAGGCGCCGAGCGGGCAGGCTGCGCCCCTCGGGGTCCCGCTTGCGGATCTCCGCCACGTGGGCCTCCGCCTTCTTCTCGTCCACGCCCCGGAGACGGACGATGAGCTTGTAGCGCAGTTCCAGGTCGTCCGGGTGCGCCTGCACCCGCCGTTCCAGGTCGGCGATGGTGTCCCGGTCCTCGCGGATGCGCTTGAGTTCCTCCAGGAAGCGCTCCGGCGGCCGGTAGCCGACCAGGGCATCCCGGACGGTGCCGTCCGGGTTCAGGAAGAGCAGCGTCGGCAGGCCGCGGACGCCGAAGCGCTTCGCAATCGGCTCGCCGGCCTCGCTCTCGGTATCGACCTTGTAGTTCAGGAAGCTGCCGAGCTCGGTGACCACCGACTCGTCGGACAAGGTGTCCTTGTCCAGCTTCTTGCACCAGCCTCACCAGTCGGCCCAGAAGTCGAGGAAGACGACCCGGTCGCTCTTCCGGGCCTCGGCGAGGAGATCCTTCCAGCTTCCCTCGAACCAGGCCACCTCGGCCTTCGGAGCCGGGGGCTCCTGGGGCGGCGACAGCGCGGGCGCCGCCGCGAGCAGAAGAAGGTGCGCAAACATCATCCGGGTTCCTCCTATCGGTCGGAAGGTACGGTCCGCCGGACGGGCGGCGGCTGGCTCCTGCCAGCATAGCCCGCCCCGGGCAGCCGGTTGCGGCTGGAACGGGCCGGCTCCTGCTCCACATCCCGCGAACCAGGATGAAACCCCTGTTCTTCTTCCTGGTGGCCGCGGCTGCGAGAGGGGTCGCCGGACCGGCGTTGTGAGTGCGCCACGGGAGCAGGACCTACCACCCGCGGAGTGGCTGGTTTCAAGCCAGCGGGGATGGAAACTTTCAATCGGCGGGGGCTCACACTTGAAATCAGCCGAAGGCATTGCTTACAATCAGCCGCCATGGGAGAAGGCCGACTCCTCCCCCGACTGGCCCGGTTCCGCCTCGAGGAGGCCCTCACCGACACCCCGGTCGTGCTGGTCCACGGCCCCCGTCAGGCCGGCAAGAGCACTCTCACCCAGGTGGTCGCGAGCGTCACCGGCCACGGCTACGTAACCCTGGACGCGGACGTCCAGTTGGAAGCGGCGAGAAGCGACCCGACGGGCTTCCTGGCCGGTCTCCCCGACAAGGTGGTCCTGGACGAGGTGCAGCGCGTCCCGGAGATCTTCCGGGCCTTGAAGCTGGCCGTGGACCGGGACCGCCGGCCAGGGCGATTCATCCTCACCGGATCGGCCAACGTACTCCTCCTGCCGAGGCTGGCGGACTCCCTGGCGGGGCGCATGGAGATCCTCCGCCTCCACCCCCTGTCGCAGGCCGAGATCGCTGGTGGCGCCCCGCGCTTCCTGGACCGGCTGATCGCCGGGGCGCCCTCCTTCCGGCCCTGTTCCCGGTTGGGCCAGGAGCTGTTCGAACGCATCGCGGCAGGTGGTTATCCGGCCGCACTGCGGCGTACGTCACATGGACGCCGGTCCAGGTGGTACCGGGAGTACCTGGCTACGGTGCTGCAGCGGGATGTTCGCGAGGTGGCGACGATCCGCTCGCTGGATGTGCTCCCCAGGCTGGCCGCCATGGCGGCGGGACAGACGGCTCGCCTGATCAACGTGAACGAGCTGGCCGCTCCCTTCCAGCTGAGCCGCCCGACCATCGGCGAGTACATGGCGGTTCTCGAACGCTTGTTCGTGGTCGAGCGCCTGCAGCCCTGGCACTCCAACCGCCTGTCCCGCCTGGTGAAGACCCCGAAGCTCCACGTGGGAGATACGGGCGTGGCGGCAGCCCTGCTCGGACTCACGCCGCAGTCGCTCGCCAGGGACCGCAAGATCGCAGGTCAGTTCCTGGAGACCTTCGTCTACCAGGAGCTCCGGCGGCAGGCCAGTGGGCTGCCCGATCCTATCGAGTTTCACCACTATCGCGATCGCGATGGGCACGAGGTGGACATCGTCCTCGAGGTGCGCGGTCAGGACCTGGTCGGAATCGAGGTGAAGGCGAGCGCGACCGTTCGTGCCACGGACTTCCGGGGGCTGCGCAGGTTGCAGAGGCAGGTCGGTGAGCGCCTCGTGGCCGGTGTCGTGCTCTACGATGGGGAGAGCCCGGTGGCCTTCGGCCCGCGGCTGCATGCGGTGCCCATCCGGGCGCTGTGGGAGCCTGACCCTGCACGGTGAGAGCATGAGAGGGAGCGTTTGAGAGATCGTGGGGGTGGCCCGGCCTGGCGACCGGGCCGCGCTCGATGCCCGGGAGCTGGAGCACCGCAGATCAGGGGCGCCGGGCCAGGGCGGTGCCCCGTCCAGAACTTCGTGCCGAAACCGAGGACCAGGACCGCGGTGGCCGGCAGCAGGCTCCGGCGGAGGCGGGGGGCTTCCTTGCCCTGCTATCTTCCACGATCCCCATGGCAGCATTCCCCCTCGCGCTCCTCCTCGCCCTCACGCCCGTCCCCGGCCCGGCCGTCGCTCCCCCCCAGGACCTGCCGCCGGTGCGGTCGGCGGTGGGCCTCGACCCGGCCACCCAGGGCACGGCCGAGGACCCGGGCGTCGCCACGGCCGGCGAGCGCACGGTGGTGGTCTACGGCGACGACTTCGACCGGGGCTCGGGCATCGAGTCCACCATCCACGTCGTCCGGGGCGACGGCCGGGGCCTGGGCTGGAGCCAGCCGGTCCGGGTGGACCAGGACAACGGCAGCCCCTTGTCCCGGAAGTTCGTGCAGAACGACTGCGTGCACCTCTCCGGCGACCGGGTGTACGTGGTCTGGGAGGACCGGCGCTTCGACGTGGGCGGCAGCCGGGACGACCTCTTCTTCGCCCGCTCCGACGACGGCGGCGCCACCTTCGGCGCCGAGCGCCTCCTGGACAAGGGGATGCCGGCGGGCACCGGCCGGGTCGAGGTCTACCTCGTTGCCTCCAGCCTGGATCCGGCCGGCGACCACCTCTACGTCCTGGTCTCCCCCTCCGCCTCGGCCGCCGCGAGTGACGACCTCTACCTCCTGGCCTCCCACGACGGCGGGCTGACCTGGAGCAGCGCCATCCCGGCCAGCACCCGCAACGGCAGCGCTGACGTGGACGCCATCGCCCTGGCGGCCGAAGGCCTCACCGTGCACGTGGCCTGGGCCGACGACCGGAACGGCAGCAACGCCACCTGGTATCGGCGCAGCACCGACGGCGGCGCCACCTGGGGGCCGGAGCTCCGCCTGGACGCCGGCAACCACGGCGCCACTGGCGGCCTCGGCGACGGCGTGGTCCTGGCGGCGTCCGGGAGCACGGTGGCCGTGGCCTGGCTGGCCTCCTCCGGGGGCGACAGCCTCCTGGCCCGGGTCAGGACCGACGCCGGGGCGAGCTTCGGCGCCGAGCGGCTGCTGGGCGCCTACACCCCGGGCGCCGACGACGTGGACTACCCCTTCCTGGACGTGGCCGCCGACGGCACCGTGGCCGTGGTCTGGGAGGACAACCGGGCCGGCGGCGACGCCATCTACGCCACCACCAGCACCGACGGCGGCCTCACCTGGCGGTCCGACCGGCGCATCTCGGGCAGCCGGGCCGGCTTCCCCCGGGTCCTCGCCGGGGGGGGGATGCTCTTCGCCACCTGGACCGGCAGCGGCTTCCCCGACCGGACCGAGGGAGCCTTCAGCATGGACCGGGGCGCCACCTGGACGAGCTGGTTCCGGGTCGGCGACACCACCGGCGACGCCGACTTCGCCGAGCTGGCCTTCAACGAGCGCTACGGCAACCTGGTCCAGGTCTGGCTGGCCGACGACAGCGGCGCCAACCGCCTCTACGCCGGCGGCTACCGGCCCCAGTTCCTGCGGGTCGTGGGTCCCATCACCGCCGGGGGCACGGTGCAGTTCGAACTCCGCAACTTCCGCCAGGGCGCCTTCGGGGCGGTCCTCGTCTCCGGCGGCCAGGCCACCGGCAGCTTCCTCCTGCCCTTCGGCGACGGCCGGGAGACCGGGCTGCTGGACGACGGCATCCTCCAGGCCGCCCTGGCCAACATTCCCGGCGTCCTCTCGACGACCCTGGTGAACGGCGCCGGGACCACGCCGCCCCTGACCTGGCCGCCGAGCCTGCCCCCGGGCACGCCCCTCTACCTGGCGGGCATCTCCTGGGACAGCACGGGCGGCGTGGTCCTGGGCGACCTCACCGACGTGGTGGCCGACGCGGTGCAGTGACTCCACCCGGCCCCGGGCCGCCTGTGGACATGCCGCGCAGGGCAATGAACTGCCCTCCCCGCGGGCCCGAGGGATTCCCGGAAGAATGTTGGGGAAACGCCGGGCGGGAGCGAACTACCCCACGGTACGGGGCTCGGTCCCGGCGTCCCGTTGTCCTCAACTGCGGTTCCAGACATGCCCTACCCGAGAAGCACGTCGGTCCTGTGTTTGCTGGCCCTCGCAGGGTTGGCAGGCTGTCAAGTGGGTTTGCAACGCTCCGGAGAGCGATCCGGCGAGAGCGGGGATATCACGGCTCCCTTGCGGCCGCCGACCGACTCGCCGGTCCTTGCGTGGGGGTCGCTCGCACTGGATGACGGGCGCGCCATGGTGGTTGCGAGCGCCGTGGCCCACGAGGAAGGCGTGCTTCTGCTCGTGACGGTGAGCTTCGTCACGCCGGAGAACCTTGTCGAGGTGCGCCAATCGGCACGCATCCGGCGCGGCGGGACGAGAGAACCCCTGCAGGTCGGCCATGGCCGCTGGGAATGCCAGATCCTGCCGGAGGGCGGCGTCTGGACACGGGAACCGGGCCAGGCGCTGGTGATCACTGCGACGCCGGTGCAGGAGGCGACGGAGCACCCCGCAAGTGGCGCCGAGATCTCCCTGCTACACGCCAGCTCGGGGAAGCGCCCATCGAAGCGACCTTCGCGGGAATGAGGGACGGTATGGATCGGCGATGGCCCATGGCCTTTGCCCCGGCGGGAGGCGTCGCAGTCCTCGATGTGCGCCCCGTCCTGGAAGAGGTAATCCGGGGCCTGAAGAGGCGGGTCGACGCCGGTCTGGTCAGCACAGACATATTGGACGGCGACTATCTCGTGTCGAGACTTCGGGTACTCTTTGCTCCTGGGGAGGAATGGCCCGCCAGGGGGGGGAACATGTGGAGGTCATCATCAAGCTCGTATTCGAGGTGAGGGGCTGAGCCGTATGAGTCCCGTCACGCCAGGCGGGCGGCGTGGTCCGGGCGACCTCACCGACGTGGTGGCCGACGCGGTGCTGTCGCCTCCCCGGCCACCACCAGGGCCCGGGGCGTGGAGCCCACGTGCCGCTGGCGCCAGGTGTGGTCGCCGGCCCGGACCACCAGCACCACCTCCCCGGCGGGCAGGCCCCGGAGGCGGAAGACGTTCGCCGCCACCCGCTCGCCGTCCAGGGAGACATCGGGGCCGAGCTCCGCCCACACCTGGTCCACGGCGACCGGGGCGCCGGCGGGATCCGCCACCTCCACCAGGACCTCGTGGCCCCGGCGCAGGCGCACGATGGCGGCTTCCCCCGGCGGCGGCAGCCGGAAGGTGGGCTCCACCCGGGGCACGAAGCCGTCCAGGCGGACGTCCAGGTGCAGGGTCTCGCCGCCCACCGTGCCCACCGTGAAGGCGCCGTCCGGCCCCGTGGTGAGGGAACGGAAACGTCGCTCGTCGTCCTCCCAGGCCAGCTCCACCCGGGCACCGGCCAGGGGGCGGCGCTCCTCGTCGGTGACGCGGCCGGCCAGGGTCCGGGGGGGGGCGGGCAGGACGAGCTCCACCTCGCGCTCCTCGGCAGCGAGGAGGGGCGCGATCTCCCGTTCGAGGAGCGGCGGGCCGGCGTCGGGGAGGACCCGCACCGTGAAGGCCGTGCCCGGGCGCAGTCGCGTGAACACCAGGACTCCCTCGGGGCCGATGCCGAGGCGGATGCTCTCGCCCCGGGGTCCCCGGGTGCTCACGGCGTCGGCGGGCCGGGCGTCGCTCTCGAGCAGCCAGCGGAGGTTCCAGCCGAGACCCTCGATGGCCGCCACTCCCAGGGCGGTGGCCGAGCGGAGCTCCACGCGACCGGTCCAGGGGGCGCCATCGGGCAGCCGGACCCGGAGGACGAGCCGGGTGGCGGCCGGCAGGACCACGGGGGGAAGGGCGTCGACGCCCGGCGGCACCTCCACCCGGGCCGGGATCCGTCCCGGCGCGACGAAGGCCAGGGTGAAGG
>CAYMFV010000059.1:0-11725 GCA_964389745.1 uncultured Planctomycetales bacterium
GGCCGGCCCCCACGAGGACCAGGAGGGCCGCGGCCACGCCGAGCCGGCGGAGGAAGGCCTGGCGGCCGGGCAGGACCAGGATGGGAGCCGGAGCCGGCTCCACCAGCCCCTCCCGACGGAGGGCCGCCAGGGTCCGGTCCCACAGCTCGGGGGGAGCCTCGGCCCGCAGTCCCTCCCCGACCCGGGCGAGGAACACGCGTTCCTCGAGCTCGGGCGGAGCCTCCACGGGGCCGAGGGGACGCAGAGCGCCGCGCCACTCGGCCGGGAGGTCGGATTGCTTGTGGGGTCGATCCAAGGTCTTGGGAGGGAGACGGGGGCAGGCCGTCAGGAGTTCGCCGGATCCAGGCCACCCTGGCGGGCCAGGTAGTCCCGGAGGGCGGCGTGGGCCCGGTTGAGCCGGGACTTCACCGTGCCGAGGTTGCACTCCAGCACCTCGGCGATCTGCTCGTAGCTCAGGTCCTCGATGTAGCGCAGGACCAGGAGGGAGGAGAAGCGCGGGTTGATGGCGGCCAGGGCCTCCTGGACCCGGGCTCTGGCCTCGGCGGAGGCCACCCGGAGCACGGGGTCGCTGGCCTCGCCGGCCACCGGGGGATCGGGCGCCGTCTCCTCGTCCTGGTTGGACAGGATCATGGAGACCGAGCCATGGGCTCCCTCCAGACGCCGGCGGCGCACGTCGATGGCGGCGTTCACCGCGATCCGGTACACCCAGGAGGAGAACTGGCTCCGAAAAGCAAAATCCCGGATCCGCCGGGCCAGGGTAAGCATGGTCTCCTGGGCGGCGTCCAGGGCGTCTTCAGAGTTGCCCGTCACCCGCAGGCAGATGGTAAAGACCCGGTTCTTGTAAAGAGCGAAGAGCTCGGCGTAGGCCACCTCGAAGTCCGACCCCTGGGAGGTCTGACAGCGCAGGACAAGGTCCCGATCGGGGTCGGTCAACGGGTGGGCGGTAATGGGACGGCGCCTCGGAAGGGGGGGTTCCGGAATGTTGCCGCCAGCCGGGGTAAACGCGTAGCCGCCCCGGGGTCAAGCCCCGGGGCCGGATCCCGGCCTGGAGCGGGCCTGGAGCCGGGCTAGCCGGGCAGGAGCCCCACGGGGTCCAGCCCGACGACCGTGCTACCCCTGGTCAGGTCACAGCCCGTCAGGCACAAGGCCCCGGGCATGGGATCGCAGCTCGCATCCAACACCTGATAGAGGATCCGGGCGCCGCCCAGGTAGCCGATGGGCTGGAGGAGCTGGACGCAGACCTCGTCCACCGTTCCCTGCTGGCCACCCCCGCCGTCTCCCGGCTCCACCGGGAAGAGGCCACCACCGGCCGAGCCGCCGGGGTCGCCGCCGGAATCCGAGGTCAGGAAGAAGCTCCCCGGGCCGGGGCCGACGCCTCCCCCCGGGGTCGGTGCGCCGCCACTCAGGTAGGTGGCGTCGGGCCGGAACTGGGCCAGGACGCCCCCCACCGAGACGAGCTGCACGGAGGCACCCAGGGTCTGACCGTCCACCACGCCGGCCAGGCCCAGCGCCAGGGAATCCTTGCCGTTGAACCAGGCCCACGGAAGGGACAGCGTGGCCACTTCCATGGTCCAGGCCTGCCAGGCGGTCGGGAAGGACAGGCTCCGAGCCACCCAGCGGCGGACATAGCGGTCAGGCAGGGCGAGCTGCTGATCCCGATCGGCCCAGCCGAGCTGGAAGCTCTGGAGGGCGCTCCGGTGCAGGACGAAGATCTGGACGTAGGCCCGGTCCCCCAGATGGTAGATGTCCATGTGCAGGACCGGACGCGGCTTCAGCGCTCCGGAGGCGGGAACGGCCGGATCCGAGCCCAGGAGCACCTCCTCGGCGTCGGTGTAGCCGTCCAGGTCACCGTCGGCCTGGTTCGGATCGGTGCCCAGGAGGTCCTCCAGGGCGTCCTCCAGGCCGTCTCCGTCGGCGTCCGCCAGGGGCGTCCACGTCCCTCCCGAGGCCACTGCGGGGCGGGCTCCCAGGAAGAGCGCAACCAGAGGGGCCAGGGCCAGGCCGGCGAGGGCCGGCAGGGCCAGGTAGCGGGAGGCACGCATGACTCGGAGAGACTTGGATGACCGAAGGGGGCGGTGGCCGAGCAACCCGGAGAGGACTCCGACAAACCCCGGGCTTGCTCCAGCTTATACCGTCTCCCGGGGGGGTCACCGGATTTCGCACCCCTTCCCTGCCTGGATTCCTGTCTCCCTGGGTCGCAAGGGTGTGCGAGCCGCTGCGCAGGCGCTATCCTTTGCGCCGCCGGGTGCGCCCGTAGCTCAGTTGGATAGAGCGACAGCCTCCGGAGCTGTAGGTCCCGTGTTCGAGTCGCGGCGGGCGCACCATCCAGAGCCCATTTACATGGCTGTGGCCTTGTAACCATGGCGCTCCGGCGGGATCCCCGCCAGCCGGGACGGGCGGGTTCCGTACCCTCTTCCGGACATGCTCTCCGCCCTTCTGGCCCTGTCCTGCCTCGTCCAGGACTCTGGGGACGGCCGCCCGCCCCTCCTCCTGGACCTCCTGGAGCGGGACCTCGCCTCCTGGGTCGCCATGCCGCCGGCGCCGGGGGCCTGGGACATGGCCGGCGACACGCTCCAGGTCCGGGGAGAGCCCGAGGGCTGCCTGCGGAGCCGGGCAGCCTGGCAGGAGTTCCGCCTCGCCTTCGCATGGCGGCGGCCGGAGGGAGGACCGGCCCCCGGGATCCTGGTGGGCGCCGGGGCCCTCCCCGAAGCCGGCGGCCCCTGGCCCCGGGGCCAGCGCCTGCCCCTTCCCGAGCCTGGGGACGCCGCCTGGCACCAGGTCGAGGCCGAGGGTCGGGCCGGCCGCCTCCGGATCCGGCTGGACGGGGGCCCGCCCCGGGACCTGCCCGTGGAGGATCTCCGGGGCCATCTGGCCATCCTCGCCGACGGCCACCCCCTGGAGATCCGCGACCTCCGGCTGGAGGGGAAGCCAGCCGAAGGCGAGGAGGGCTCCCCCCTGGCGCCTGAGGAGGACTGGCAGGCCCTCTACAACGGTGCCGACCTCTCCGGCTGGCGCCGGGCCGCCGAGAACGCGGCGCACTGGCAGCCTGCCGGCCGCATCCTCCGGGGGGACGGCCTCGGGGAGCACCTCTGGACCATGGCCACCTTCCAGGACCTGGAGCTGGTCCTGGACTGGCGGTGGCCGGCCCCGCCGGTCCAGCGGGAGGTGCCCGTGGTCCTCCCCGACGGCACCTTCGCCCGGGACGCCCGGGGCCAGCGGCGCCTGGTCGAGGTGGCCGACGCCGGCGACAGCGGCCTGTTCCTCCGGGGCTCCGAGAAGGCCCAGGTGAACCTGTGGTGCTGGCCGCTGGGCTCCGGCGGCATCTACGGCTACCGGACCGACGCCGACCTGCCGGAGGAGATCCGCAAGGCGGCCACCCCGGCCCGGGCCGCGGACCGGCCGCCCGGCGAGTGGAACCGCCTCCGGGTCTTCCTCCGGGGCGAGCGGATCCGCGTCTGGGTGAACGGCATCCAGGTCCTGGAGGAGGCCCACCTGCCCGGCCTGCCTCCCCAGGGGCCCCTGGGTCTCCAGGCCCACGGCTCCCCGGTGGAGTTCACGAACCTCTACGTCCGCCGCCTGCCGTCCCTGCCCACCACCCGCCCCGAGCCCAACGACCACCGCCCCGGGCGCCTGGAGACCCTGGCGGATCGGGCCCGCATCCACCAGGACACCCCGCTGGTCTTCGTGGGCGACGGCGTGGTGGAGCAGTTCGCCACCCGGGGCCGGACCGTCTGGGCCCGTTTCTTCGGCGGCCGGGGCGGCCTGAACCTGGGTCTCGACTGGGAGCGAACCGAGAACCTCCTCTGGCGCCTCCAGGCCGGGCACCTGGACGGCCTCCGGCCCCGGCTCCTCATCCTGGAGATCGGCGGCGAGAACCTCCGGATCGGGCACACGCCCCGGCAGGTGGCCGCCGGCGTCCAGCTGATCCTGGAGGAGCTGCGCGGCCGGCTGCCCCGGGAGACCCGCGTCCTGCTCCTGGGCATCCTGCCCCGGGGCACCACCCCGGCGGACCCCCTGCGCCCGGCCATCCGGGAGGCGAACGCCCTCCTGGCCGGCCTGGCCGACGGCGAGCGGATCCACTTCGTGGACCCAGGCTGGGCCCTGGTCGAGGCCGACGGCAGCCTCTCCCCGGAGGTCTCCTGGGACGGCCACCACCTGACCGTGCTGGGCTACCGCCTCCTGGCCGTGGCCCTGGAGCCGGCGATCCGCCGCCTCCTGGGCGAGGCCGGCGGCTGAACCCGGCGCGAGAGGCAAGGGTGGGCGGGGACGCCAGCGGCGCTGGCACCCCCGCCCCGCGGCCGGTCCCGGCCATCAGCCCTGGCGAAGGAAGACGAAGTGACGCCGGCCCTGGGAGTCCAGGAGCAGGCGCACGCCCTGGCGCAGCCCCTCCCGGCCCATGGCCTCCCGGAGGTCGTCCACGCTCTCCACCCGGCGGCCGTTGACCGAGACGATGACGTCCCCGGGGCGGATGCCGGCGGCCTGGGCCAGGCTGCCCGGGGCCACGCCGGTCACCAGCACCCCCTCGGACAGGTGCAGGTCATGGCGCTGGGCCAGCTCCGGCGTCAGGGTCCGCAGCTGCAGGCCCAGGTCCCGGATGGTGGAGGGCCCCCCCTCCCCGGCGGCCCGCCCCTCCTCCGCGGGCCGCACGCCCAGGGTCACGGTCATGCCCTGCCGACTGCCGTCCCGGAACACCTCCAGCTCCACGGTGCTGCCCGGCGCCAGGGCCGCCACCGCCGCCAGGAGCTCCCGGCCGTCCCGGACCTTGCGGCCCTTGACCTCGAGGATGATGTCCCCCTCGATCAGGCCGGCCTCGGCGGCGGGACCGTCCTTCACCACCTGGCTGACGACCACGCCCTCGGTACCGTCGAAGCCGAAGGAGCGGGCCAGGTCCGGGGTCAGGTCCTGGATGTACACGCCCAGCCAGCCCCGCTCCACCTCACCGGTCTCGATGAGGCTCTCCATGACCCGCCGGGCCATGTTGATGGGGATGGCGAAGCCGATGCCGGCGTAGCTGCCCGTCCG
Source organism: uncultured Planctomycetales bacterium (assembly GCA_964389745.1). Taxonomy (GTDB): domain Bacteria; phylum Planctomycetota; class UBA1135; order UBA1135; family UBA1135; genus CAYMFV01. Next base: position 5,023 of record CAYMFV010000059.1, read on the forward strand.
GGTGGCGATGGCGGTGTTGATGCCCACCACCCGACCCTGGAGGTCCAGCAGGGGTCCGCCGCTGTTGCCGGGGTTGATGGCGGCGTCGGTCTGGATGAAGTCCTCGAAGCGGGCGACGCCGACACCGGCCCGACCCTTGGCACTGACGATGCCGGCGGTGACGGTGTGGTCCAGGCCGAAGGGGTTGCCCACGGCCACCACCCAGTCCCCGACCTCGAGGCGATCCGAGTCCCCGAGGCGGGCGGCGACCAGGTCGTCGGCCTCGATCTTCAGCACCGCCAGGTCGGTGGCCGCGTCGGTGCCCACCACCTTCGCCTCGAAGCGGCGGCCATCCTCGAGGGTGACCTGGATCTCGTCGGCCCGGGCCACCACGTGGTTGTTGGTGAGGACGTAACCCTCCTCGCTGACCACGACGCCGGTACCCAGGGCCCGCTGCTCGTAGGTCCGGGGCGGCATCTGCCGGCGGAAGAAGTCCTCGAAGAAGTCGTCGCCGAAGAGGTCGCTCCAGGGGTCGTGGAAGAAGGGCAGAGCGGGGCCCCGCGCCTGGATCCGGGCCGTGGTGTTGATGTTCACCACGGCTGGGGCCACCGCCTGGACCACGTCCCGGAAGCTGGCCGGGATCAGGCCCGGGCCGTCCACGTCCAGCCGCGCCCGGGCGGCGGCGACCGCGGCGGCGGTGGCATCGGGGCCGGCCTCGGCGGCCGTCAGGGGAAGCCGCCAGGCGAGGCCGGCCAGGAGCAGGCCCCCGAGCAGGACGGCCAGGGACAACTTGGTGCGAGTGTGCATGGCATTCCCTCCCGATCGGAATGACTCCTACGTGCCTGGATGGGCATCGTTGGGGGCCGGATGGCGGGGCGCCGGCCGGCTCCAGGCCACCGGCCGGCGCCCCGGCGGCTAGCGGTCCGCCAGCACCCGGATCCGCCGGGGCTCCTTGACGTGGGCCTTCTTCAGGCGCACGGTCAGGACGCCACGGCGGAAGCGGGCGTCCACCTTCTCGGGCTCCACCGGACAGGGGAGCTGCACCACGCGCTGGAAGGCGCCGTAGTGCCGCTCGCAGAGGAAGACGTTCGCGTCCCGGTCCTCGACCTCCTCGCTGCGCCGGCCGGTGATGGTCAGGACGTCCCCGGAGAGGCTGATCTCCAGGTCCTCCGGCTCGACGCCGGGCAGGTCCATCTTCACCACCACCTCACGGGTTGTCTCGGAGATGTCCATCTCCGGCAGCAGCTCGCCGAAGAGGTCCAGGGGCTCGATGCTCCACGGATCGCGGAAGAAGCGCTCCATGAAGCGCAGCATCTGCTTGCGCACGCGCTCGTGTTCGGACACGACGACAGGCAGGCTCTCCTCGTGCCGCCGCTTGTTGCGCCACGGGATGAGGCTCATGGCTCCACCTCCGTCCCGGTTGCGGATCAGGTTGCGCAGGCGTTCCTTGAGCATGGTCGTCACCTCCCGGGGTCACCCGGCCGTCACCGGGCGACCACCTCGATCCGGCGCGGACGCACCGCCTCCACCTTGGGCAGGTGCAGGATCAGGACCCCGTCCTGGTACTCGGCGCTGATCCGCTCCGCGTCGATGGACTCGCTGACCTCGAAGACCCGCCGGAAGTCACCGACGCCGTACTCCCGGCGCAGGTAGCGCTGGCCCTCGGGCTGCCGGGGCTCGACCCGTCCGCAAATGGTCAGGACGCCGTTCTCGAAGGTGACGTCCACCCGCTGCGGATCCACGCCCGGCAGGTCCGCGTACACGCGCAGCTCCTCGCCGGTCTCCAGGATGTCCACGTTGGGCACGTAGACCCAGCCCGTGCGGGTCGTCTCCCGGACGGCAGCCGCCTCCGTCTGGCGCTTCTCGGGAAGGGTGGCGGTGGTCGTCATGGCTTCACCTCCTGTACTTGCGAAAGCGTGGGACCGACGGGCCGTCAGGCGCTGGCCTTCACCTCGATCCTGCGCGGACGCACCTCGGCGGCCTTGAGCATCTTCACCGTCAGGACCCCGTTCTTGACGTGGGCCTCGACGTGCTCGGGATCCACCTCCACGGGCAGGTGCACGACCCGGCGGAACTCGCCGGTGCCCCGCTCGCGCCGGTGGTAGATCCCCTGCACCTCCTCCTGGAGCCCAGCCTTGCCACGGATGGCCAGCTCCTTGCCGTTGAGGAGGATGTCCAGGTCCTCCATCCGGACGCCGGGCACCTCGGCCTCCACCCAGAGGGCGTCGTCGGTCTCCCAGATGTTCATGGCCGGGAAGGCCCGGGTCTCCGGCGTGAGGACCCCGAAGGCGGAGCTGAAGAGACGCTCCATCCAGTCGTCCATCTCCTGCCGCAGGGCGGTCAGGGGATCCAGGGTCTCGTTCCTTCTCGCCAGCATGGTTCCTTCACCTCCTTGGAAGTGCGGGGAGTGTCCCGCACCGGCCAAATTGCAAGGAGCGTGCCAAGGGCCAGGGAAGCCGCGCTGGCCGTCCTATCTCAGCCTTCTGCCTTGAGATATAGACGTTGGCAGAACTTCACCGCCGATGCTGCCAGACTGGCAGCCGGTGGCCGGCCGGGCAGCCGTGGATCCCCACGCGCAGGCCCCCTTCCATGAGAAGGCCCCCTCCGTCAAGGCAGGACCTGGAACTCGACGCCGGCCGAGGCACTGTTCGCCGGCGTGCTCTCCACGATCACCTGGACATCCACGGTCCAGCCCACGATGGCCGCCGGCAGGCTGGCCGGCAGAATCACCTCGCCGTTGACATCCACCACCTGGTCCACCTGGGCGAGGGTGGGCAGTGTCAGGAGCGTCACCCCGAAGCGCTGGATGCTGGTCCGACTGCTCCCGGCCAGGAAGTGGGCAACCGCTCCGACCTCGGCCTGGGAGAGATGCAAGGTGATGCTCTGACCCGCCACGGGCACAGCGTGGGCCTCCAGGATCGGCTCCACGCCACCGACAGGGGTTCCGGAACCGTAGCTCCAGTACGAGGCCTCGATGCAGAAGTCGGCGTCGCTGGTGTCGCTGTAACGGGTCGTGGGGTTGACGTGCATGGTGACCCGGATGCGCGCCCGGCAGGTGTCGAGGTCCGGGACCAGCCAGGCATGGGAGGAGGTCCCGCCGGTGTAGGGGAGGTTGTCCACCACCTGTTGCCAGGTGGTCCCACCATCCGTGGAGAGCTCGATCTCGTAGGTCACGCCCGTGCCGTGGAAGACCGTATCGACCCACTGGATGATGAAGATGGACTGGCCCTGGAGGACCTCACCCCCGTTGGGTGCATCCACCCGCACGTGGGCGGACAGGGTGGGGGCCGCGAGCAGACACGCCGAGAACACGCCGAAGGTGCGCAGTGCTTTCATGACCGTCTCCTTCTGGAAGACGACTGGGGAGGAATGAAGGCGCTCCGGCGCGCCGGCCGGGAAGACGCCGTCCCAGTCTACTCGCGGCTGCACGTCCAGACTCCCATTCCTGCCAGCCTGCCTTGCCATTGCACCCGTTTCCGGGTGCAATCGGGGCCGCCCACAAGTTCCGGGCGGGATGTCCTCTTGCCGCTCCGACCCTCGAATCAGGGCTGGATCGTGTCGGTGACCGTGTTCGTCTTCAGCGACAAGGCGCCGCCCGGACCACGTCTGACGACTGCCTGGGTCGAAACGGCGGCAAGCGGTGCGTTGGGCGGAACCGTCAGGGCAAGCACCGCCGTGCCGGTCGGGTCGGCACTGGCCTGCCCGAACAAGGTGATCGGCAGGAGCAGGTCGAGTCCGAGCCCGCCAAGCTGTGGGGCAGCGGGGCCGAAACCAATCCCGCTGAGACTGTAGAGGTAGTAGACGCTTTCTCCCGGATCGGCGTTCACCACGGTGAAAGAAGCGAGCTGGCCGCGCTGAAGAGCCGTCTGGGTCAGGGAGGGGCCGGGGATGAGCTCGAGCCGGGCGACGAAGCCGTCGCCGGTGCCGTTGTATGTCGTGTCGTAGCTCCCGAAGCGGACCGGAAAACTACTCGACGAGGTCACGCCGACCACCACGGCACCTGCAGCCCCGTCGGTGTCCATGCCAAGGACGAGATCGGTGCCCTCTCCGCCCAGGAAGGTCGAGTAGAGCAGCGAACTGGCCGAGGTGTCGAAACGCGCCACGAAGCCATCGGCCGGGTTCGAACCACCATTGAAGACCGTGTCCCAGGCTCCTGCGACGACCGGCAAGTCGGCCGAGTCCGTGAAGCCCGCCACCGTGATCTCACCGGACGGCCCGACCACGAGTGGGAAGATGTTGTCGTCCTGGCTGCCACCGAAGAATGTCGAGAAGGCCAGCGTGCCCAGGGCGCTGTCGAGGCGTGCCACGAAGGCGTCCGCCTGGCCCTGCAAGCTGGTCATGTACGCCCCCGGGGTGGCCGGGAAGTCCGAGGACGCAGTCCAACCGCCGAGGGTGATGGCGCCGCTGGAGTCGATTGCGACCGCCCGTGCCTCGTCCAGGTTGTTGCCGCCCAGGAACGTGGAGGCGAGCAGCGCGCTCCCGGTCGCGTCCAGGTGGGACACGAAGACGTCCATGAAGCCGTTGTAGACCGGGTCATGGGCCCCGGGCGTCATCGGGAAGTCGGCGGACAGAGCAGAGCCTGTCACGTAGACGCCGTTGGTGGGGTCGAGAACGATGCCGTAGGCGCCTTCGAAGTGGTCCCCGGTGGTCGGCGAGCCCGTTCCGCCAAGGTAGGTGGACCAGAGAAGCGTGCTGCCGTCCGCGCTCAGGCGGGACACGCACGCATCCATGGAGCCGCCATTGAAGCTGGGGTCGAAGGCGCCCGGCGTGACCGGGTAGTCCATCGACCAGGTCATGCCGCCGACGGTGACCTCCCCCGATCCTCCCAGGGCGATCGCCCAGCCTTCGTCGCCGTTCTGTCCGCCAAGGAAGGTGGACCACACCAGGCTGGCGCCGTCAGCCGACAGGCGGGCGACGAAGACGTCGGGGTGGCTGCCTGGAGAGTTGTGGGAGGTGTCGTAGGCTCCTGCCGTGACCGGGAAGGCCGGAGAGTCCGTCATCCCCGTGACGAGCACCTCGCCGTTGGGGGCGAGCACGAGTGCATCGGCCTGATCAGGGAACGCCCCGCCGAGGTACGTGGCCCAGACGAGGGTGCTGCCATCCGGCGAAAAGCGGGCCACGAAGGCATCGCCATTGCCTCCATAGGTGGTCTGGAATGCGCCCGGGACCACCGGGAAGTCGGGCGACATGGTCACCCCGCCAACGACAGGCGCACCAGTGGAGTCCAGGTCGACGCAGAAGACGACATCGGGACCGGAGCCGCCGAGGAAGCTGGACCACTCCAGGCCCGGGTCAATGATCGTTGGCAGCGTGGGGTCAGGGCTCTCAAGTTCGAACCCGAAGGTATCGCTGCCAAGCAGCCGAAAACGGCAGGCAACGGGCTGTCTTTCGCCGGACTGGAGCTGCTGCCAGGCCACGGGGGGGGACTGGCGAATGGGGCCACGCGCGGTCCGCATGAGGAGTGCACCGCTCTCGTCCACCTCGAGTCCTTCGATACCCTCGCAACGGATCGAGAAGACGCGAAGATCAGCGTCGGCGTCGAGCAGCAGGTCATACTCGAGCAGGCCATTCACCTCACGCAAGTAGAGGTCAATGCCATCGTAGAGGTTGCTGTAGCGGACGCCGGAATAGGCGGGGACGCCCGTCCTCCAGTCGGCTGGGGCGCTGCCATTGAGGTAATGGCGCACGCCGGGCAGTCGGTCGGATCCTTCGATGCGCATCTCCCTGGAGGCGCCTTCGAAGACCAGGCGAAGGACGACACCGTCCACGGCCTTGCCCGACCGGCTCTTGACAAGCCGCAGCGTAACTGCGCCCTCTTCGCAAAGAGCGGTGAGCGGGCCACCCTGGGCCACGAAGCGGGCCGGAATCTCCCACTGGCCGCGATTCTCGACAAAGGCCAGGGGCGGCGGGGCAGCCGTCTGGGGGAAGGTCAGGAGCAGGATGGTGGGGAGGAGTGCCATGTCTGTCGGGGTAGGAGAATCCCTTAGCATAATCCGGGAACCCGTTCGTGGCGGGAGAATCAAGGAACTCACGAGGCCTCCTGCTCGGCCTCTGGGGACCCGCCAGGCATGCACTGCCGGCGGCACCTGGGCTGATCATCGCCGGCGGGTCGGCCAGGTCGATCCAAGGAGGGGTCTCCCAGGGCTTGCGCATCGCCGCCCACGGCTAGAATGCCTGCCGATCTCCCACGCCAGTGGGAAGGAGCTGCTCATGACTCGAAGGCATCCCAGCCGCCGAGAGGTCCTGGGAACGCTGGGCCGCAGCCTGGCGCTCTCCCCCTTCGGCGTCCCCCTCCTGGCTCCCGTCCTCCGGGCCGGTCCGGGCCGGGTTCCGCCCAGCGAGCAGATCGGCCTGGGCTTCATCGGCCTGGGCGGCATGGGCCGCTATCACCTCTCCGCCTTCCTCCGCCGGCCGGAGGTCCGGGTGGTCGCCCTCTGCGACGTGGATCGCCGCCACCTGGAGGAGGCGGCCAGCCAGGTGGAAGCCCCGGGGCTCTACACCACCGGCGACTTCCGGCGCCTCCTCGAGCGCGCCGACGTGGACGCGGTGGTCATCGCCACCCCGGATCACTGGCACGCCCTGATCGCCATCGCCGCCGCCGAGGCGGGCAAGGACATCTACTGCGAGAAGCCCCTGACCCTGACGGTGGCCGAGGGGCGGGCCCTGGTGCAGACCGTCCGCCGCTACGGCCGGGTCTTCCAGACCGGCAGCCAGCAGCGCTCCG
>CAYMFV010000060.1:0-11536 GCA_964389745.1 uncultured Planctomycetales bacterium
AGCTGTAGAAGGGAAAAAGGAAGGGGGCCGGGAGGGTGCGGAGGGGCGGAGGAACGGGGCGGCGGTGGGAGGTGCCGTGGCGTATAAACACCTCTCCTTGGACGCCCGGGAGGATGGCCCCGCCGATCTCGGAGTAGTCGGCCGCGCCCAGGAGCCGGCGAATGCCGGCGCGAAGCTCCTCTCGCCCCCCCCCTTGCCCCTCGCTCAAACCATCGAAGAGGAATTCCACGAAACCCTCCACCACCTTGATGATCATGTTGCCGACGAAGCCGTCCCCCACCAGGACATCGGCACCGCCGTGGAAGAGATCCTGGCCTTCCAGGTTGCCGACGAAGTCCAGGCACGACTCCTGGAGGAGCTGATAGGCCTCCTTGGCCATGGGGCTGCCCTTCCGGGCCTCGCCGCCGATGTTCAGCAGGGCCACCCGGGGCCGGGCGACACCCAGGACGTCCCGGGCGTAGGCCGCGCCCATGAAGGCGTACTGGTAGAGGTGTCGGGTCTTGGGGGTGGGATTGGCGCCGGCGTCGAGGAGGACGAAGGGCCCCCCGCGGCCGTTCAGGACCACGGCGATGGCCGGGCGGCGCAGACCGGGCAGCATGCCCAGGCCCATGGTGGCCGCGGCCACCGTGGCGCCGGTGTTGCCGAAGGAGAGCAGCCCCTCGGCCTGCCCTTCCCGGACCGCGCCCACGCACAGCGCGACCGTGCTCCGGGGCTTCCGGCGCAGGGCCTCGATAGGCGACTCCCCCGCCTCCACCACGTCTTCCGTGTGGAGGGTAGCAGGGAACTCGGAGATGCCTTCCTCGGCGAGGGTGGACCGGATCGCCTCCTCCGGACCCACCAGGAGCAGCTCCTCCGGGGAGAACCCCGACCGCAGGGCTGCCGCCACGCCGCGGAGAATCTCCCTGGGGGCATGGTCCCCGCCCAGGATGTCGACCGCGATGCGCACCGTCCGGGTCTAGAACTCGTCCTTCTGGAGGATCTCGCGGCCCCCGTAGTGGCCGCAGGTGTCGCACACCGTGTGGGGCGGCCCGCTGGCACCGCATCGCGGGCAGGGCCGGAGCGTCACCGGCCTCCGGCGCACCGCAGCGCGGCCAAGTCGCGCCCGGGCATGGGAGTGTCGACGTTTCGGATTGGCCATGACGGTTCTCCTGTCGGTCCGGGGGGGCCGGCGGGCCGAACATTGTCGCCCGTCGCCCCGCCACCGGTCAAGCGGGCGGCGCCAGCTGGCGCTCCAGGGCTGCCACTGCCGCCGCCAGAGCCTCCTCCCGGGTGCCCTGCCCCTGGGCGAAGTCGGGCCGGCCCCCGCCCCCCCCGCCCAGTTCCCGGCCGAAGCTCCGGGCCAGGTCCCCGGCCCGGACGCCGGCCTCGGGCTGCCGGCAGAGGAGGACGAAGGGCAGGGCCTCCGGGCCTCCGCCCACAAGGAGGACCACCGGCGGCAGCTCCTGCCCCCGGAGGCGATCCGCCAGCCGGCGGAGGCCCTCGCCGTCCAGGCCCGGCAGGCGTCGCCAGGCCAGGGGGCCGGGCGCCCCGGCCAGCTCCCGGGCCAGCTCCGCCGCCTCGGGCAGGGTCTCCCGCCGGGTCGAGCGAGCCTGCCGCAACTCCTCCCGGAGGGCCTGGATCCGCTCCTCCAGGCGCTCGGCCGGGGCCTTGAGCTGGGCCTCCAGCCGGCGCAGCAGCTCCCGCTGCCGGCGCCAGGCTGCCAGGGCCCGTTCGCCGGCCACCGCCTCGATGCGCCGGACCCCGGCGGCCAGGGCCCGGTCGGAGAGGATGCAGAAGGGGCCAATGGCGCCGGTGTTCCGGACATGGGTGCCGCCGCACAGCTCCCGGGAGAAGCCCGGCACTTCCACCACCCGGACCTGCGCGCCGTACTTCTCGCCGAAGAGGGCCGTAACCCCGTCCCGGCGCGCCTCCTCCAGGGAGGTGAGCCGCCACGAGACCGGCCGGGCAGCCAGGATCTCCCGGTTCACCCGGTCCTCCACCCGGTCCAGGACCTCCCGGCCCGGGGCCTCGGGGTGGGTGTAGTCGAAGCGCAGGCGGTCGGGGGCGACGAGGGAGCCGGCCTGGCGGACGTGGCCGCCCAGGACCTCCCGGAGGGCGGCGTGGAGCAGGTGGGTGGCGGTGTGGTGGGCCTCGGTGGCCCGGCGGGCCGGGGCGTCCACCTCGGCCTCCACCCGGGTCCCGGTCGCCAGCCGGGCCAGGGCCCGGCCCCGGTGCAGGCGGTAGCCCTCCTCGTCCCGGACGTCCTTCACCTGGAAGACGGCGCCGTCCCCCACCCGGAGACGACCCCGGTCCCCCACCTGGCCGCCGGCCTCGGCGTAGAAGGGGCTCACGTCCAGGAGGACCTCGCCCTCCTCCCCCTCCTCCAGCCGGTCCACGGGCTCGCCAGCCCGGGCCAGGGCCACCACCCGGGCCGGGCAGCGGTCCTGCTCCCAGCCGACGAAGCGGGTGCGCTCCAGCCCGGCGGCCTGGAGGCGGCCCGCCAGGCTGGCGGCGAAGACCTCGCCCTGGATGGCGGAGCCCTTCCGGGCCCGGCGCCGCTGCTCCTCCATGGCCGCCTCGAAGCCGGCCCGGTCGTACTCCAACCCCCGCTCCCGGACGATCACCTCGGTGATGTCCGCCGGGAAGCCGTAGGTGTCGTGGAGCTCGAAGGCGATGGCGCCGGGGAAGACCGTGGTCCCCCGGTCCTGCCCCAGTTCCTCCAGGGCGGCCTCCAGGCGGTGGATGCCGGTCCGGTAGACCTCCCGGAAGCGCTCCTCCTCGCCCTGGACCAGGGCCTGGATGGTGCCGCTCTGCTCCCGGAGCTCCGGGTAGCTGTCGCCCAGGGCCTCCTGGACCGCCGGCAGGAGCTCGACCAGGAAGGGGCGCTCGAGCCCCAGGTCCAGGCCGTCCCGGACCGCCCGCCGGAGGATCTTGCGGACCACGTAGCCCCGCCCGTCCCGGCCCGGAGCGGCGCCGTCGGCGATGCAGAAGAAGACCGCCCGGGCGTGGTCGGCGATGCGGCGCATGCGCACGCCCACGAGCTCCTCCCGGACGTAGCGCCGGCTCGAGAGGGACTGGAGGCGCTCGAGGAGGGGCAGGAAGAGGTCCGTCTCGAAGTTGTTCGGCACGCCCTGGGCCACGGCGGCGATGCGCTCCAGCCCGCAGCCGACGTCGATATTGCGCTGGGGCAGGGGCTCCAGGACGCCGCCGTCCCGGCGCTCGAACTGGGTGAAGACGAAGTTGCCCACCTCGAGGAAGCGTTCCGGCAGGGCTTCGAGCCCGTCCCGGGCCGGCATGGGGCCGCCCCCCTCGAGATCGAAGTAGAGCTCGCTGCAGGGGCCGCAGGGGCCGTTCGGCCCCCGGCTCGGGGCCTCCGCCGGCCAGAAGTTCTCCTTCTCCCCGAAACGGTAGATGCGCTCCTCCGGCAGGCCCACCACCTCGTGCCAGATGGCCCAGGCCTCGTCGTCGTCGGTGTAGACGGTGGCCACCATCCGGTCGGGATCCCAGCCCAGGACCGCGGTGAAGAACTCCCACTCCCAGGGGATGCACTCGGCCTTGAAGTAGTCCCCGAAGGAGAAGTTGCCGAGCATCTCGAAGAAGGTGTGGTGCCGGGGCGTGCGGCCGACGTTCTCGAGGTCGGGCACCCGGAGGCACTTCTGCACCGTGACCGCCCGGCGCAGATCCCGGCGGCCCCGGCCCAGGAACTCGTCCTTGAACTGGTTCATCCCCGCGCCGGTGAAGAGCAGGGTCGGGTCACTGGCGGGAACCAGGGAGTCCGAGGGCAGGCGCTCGTGCTCCCGCTCCGCGAAGAAGCGCAGGAAGGCCTCCCGGATCTCGTGGCTCAGGCGGGGCTGCGGCATGGCGAGCTTCGGGCCTGCCCTCCGCCTGCCAGGGGGAGGCCTCGGGCCCGGCCGGCGCAGAGTCTAGCGGCTGGCGCTCCGGCCCTTCCGGCGCCCGCCGCCGGCTCCGGCCTCCACCGCCTGCTCAGTCTTCTCTCCGGTCTTCTGCCCGGCCGCTTGCCCGGCCTGCTCCTTCTGCCCGGCCTCCTGGGCCTGGATTCCCTGCCCGCCTTCCGGGATCGTCTTCGCCGCCGGCGGCACGGGCATGGCCACCTCGACCACCAGGCGCCGGAGCTCGGCGGCCAGCTCGGGGTTGTCCTCCAGGAGCTGGCGAGCCATCTCCCGTCCCTGGCCCAGGCGCAGCTCTTCGCCCTGGGGCGGGCGGAAGGAGAACCAGGAGCCGGCCTTCACCACCAGGCCGTACTGCAGACCCAGGTCGAGGAGGTCGCCGGACTGGCTGATCCCCTGGCCGTAGAGGATGTCGAACTCGGCCCGCCGGAAGGGCGGGGCCACCTTGTTCTTGACCACCGTGGCCTTGGTCCGGTTGCCGATGATCTGGTCGCCCTGCTTGATGGCTCCGATGCGCCGGACGTCGACCCGCACCGAGGCGTAGAACTTCAGGGCCCGGCCGCCGGGGGTGGTCTCGGGGTTGCCGAACATGACCCCGATCTTCTCCCGAAGCTGGTTGATGAAGAGGACGATGCACCGGCTCTTGCCCACCGCGCCGGTGAGGCGCCGCAGCGCCTGGCTCATCATCCGGGCCTGGAGGCCGACGAACTGGTCGCCGATCTCGCCGTCGATCTCGGCCTTGGGCACCAGGGCGGCCACCGAGTCCACCACCACGATGTCCACGGCGCCGGACTTCACGAACTGCTCGGCGATGTCCAGCCCCTCCTCCCCGTAGGAGGGCTGGGAGAGGTTGAAACGCAGCCCGTCGAGCTGGACGCCCATGCGCTTGGCGTACTCGGGGTCGAAGGCGTGCTCGGCGTCGATGAAGACGGCGTAGCCGCCCTGGGCCTGGGCCTGGGCCACCACCGAGAGGGCCAGGGTGCTCTTGCCGCTGCCCTCCGGGCCGTAGAGCTCGATGATCCGGCCCCGGGGCAGGCCCCGGCCCCCCAGGGCCAGGTCCAGGGACAGGGAGCCGGTGGAGATGCCGTCCACCTGGACCACGTAGTCGCTGTCCATCTGGATCACCGAGCCCTTGCCGTAGCTCTTCTCGATGCGGGCCAGGGCCTCCCGGACGGCCTGGTCTCGGTCCTGGACGGGTTCCTTCGGCGTGTTCTTCTTGGCTTGGGCCACGGGGCATGTTCCTCCTTCAGGGCAGTGTAGACGGCGGGGCGGGGCGTTGGAAGCGCCAGCGCGCCAAGGTGGGATAGCGGACCCCGTCGGCCTCCCGGAGCGAGCGGAAGAGGCGCACCGAGGAGGCGCTGCAGTCCACCGGCGGCAGGGCCGGGAGCACCACCCGGTCGAGCTCCCGGGCGTGCCGGGGCTCGATCCGGGCCAGGGTCACGTGGGCCCGGAAGGCCCGGGGCTCCGGCCGGAAGCCGGCGGCCCGGGCCGCCTCCTCCAGGGCGGCGGCCAGGCGGGCGAGGGCCGCCAGGTCCCCTCCCACGCCTGCCCAGAGGACCAGGGGCCGGCGACCCCGGGGCGGGAAGGCGCCCGGCTCGGCCAGGTGGATGGCGGGGGCCTCCATCTCCTGGACGACGGCCGCCGCCAGGGTGGTTACGCGATCCAGCCGGGCCCGGTCGCACTCGCCCAGGAAGCGCAGGGTGAGGTGCAGGTTCTCCGGCGGCACCCAGCGGCAGCCCCGGCCCGAGAGACGGGCCCGGAGGGGGGCGAAGGCCGTCTCCAGGGTCCGGCGGGCCTCCTCCGGCAGGGCCAGTCCCAGGAAGCAGCGCACTCCGCCACCCACGCTCTGGCCCTAGGCCACCCGGACGTGCTCCAGGAAGCGCCGGTAGCGGGCCTCCAGCGCCGCCGGGGCGAGCTCCTGGAGCCCCCGGACCGAGAAGTGCTGGACGGTGAAGGAGGCCGTCACCGTGCCCCACGCCAGGGCCTGGCGCAGGACCGGTCGGGAGAGCTCCCCGGCCCGGGCCACTGCCCCCAGGAAGCCGCCGGCGAAGGAGTCGCCGGCGCCGGTGGGATCCACGACCGACTCCACCGGGAAGGCGGGCAGCGCCAGGAGCTCCTCCCGGGCGAAAAGCATGGCGCCGTGCTCGCCCTTCTTCACCACCACGATGCCCGGCCCCAGGGCCTGGAGGGCCCGGCCGGCCCGGACCAGGTTGTCCTCGCCGGTGAGCATCCGGGCCTCGGCGTCGTTCAGGATCAGGCCATCCAGGCGGCGGAGCAGGGCCAGGAGATCCTCCCGGGCGATCTCGATCCACAGGTTCATGGTGTCGGCGAAGGTCCATCGTCCCCGGAGCTCCGTGCACATCCGGAGCTGGACGTCGGGCCCCATGTTGGCCAGGAAGACCACCGCCGCGCCCTGGAAGGAGGCCGGGGGAGCCGGCGGTTCGGCCAGGACGTTGAGCTCCGTGCGCAGTGTCTCCGCGTCGTTCATGGCGCCCTCGTAGCGGCCGCTCCAGCGGAAGGAGGACCGGTCGGGGAAGACCTGGAGGCCGTCCAGATCGGCGCCCCGCTCCCGCTCCAGGAAGTCCCAGACCTCCCGGGGGTAGTCGTGGCCCAGGTTGGCCGCCACCCGGACCCGGGTGAACAGGGAAGCGGCCAGGGCGCAGTACACCGCCGAGCCGCCCACCGCGTCCTGCACCCGGCCGTGGGGCGTCTCGACGGTGTCGATGCCAGCGGAACCGACGACGACCAGGGTCACGAGGGCACCTCCCCGCTGCCGGTCACTGCCTGGAGCTCGCCGCCGCTTCGCTCCCGGGACAGGACCCAGACCAGGCCACCGAGGAGGCCGAAGCCCACCTGGGTGGTCAGGCGGAAAAGGATGGAGGCGGCCACCCCCAGGGTGAAGGTGGAGCCGAACCACTCGAAGAACTTCCCATAGAGCCCCTCGCCGATCCCCCACCCTGCGGGGGAGACGGGAACCGAGGAGACCGTCTGGACCACCGGGAAGACCACGAAGTCGTCGGCCACCGTGAGCTCCGCCCCGAGACTCCGGGAGACCGCCCAGAAGGACAGGACGCCGCAGGCCTGGAGGAGCATGGAGAGGAGCAGGGCCGCCACCACCGCCCCGGGCCGGCCCCGATAGACGGTGATCGCCTCGTCCAACCGGGCCACGACCTCCCGGGCCGGCAGCCGGGCCAGGAGCGCGTCCAGGTGCAGGACCCGCCGGGCCCGGCGGGACAGGTAGATGGCGCCGCCGGCGGCGGCCCCGGCCAGGATCAGGAAGACGCCCCGCCGGACCGTGTCCATGTGCTCCGGCCCCTGTCCGCCCTGGCGGTGGTGGAAGAGAAGCACCATCCCGGCCAGGAGGAGGAGGGAGAAGAGGCCCAGGAGGCGGTCCACCAGGACCGACATGGCGGCCCGGGCACGCCGGGACTCCAGGCCCCGGGTGACCAGGACGGCCCGGACCAGGTCGCCGCCGGTGAGCCCGGGCATGGCGTTGTTGAAGAAGTAGCCGACGAAGCACAGGCGCAGGGCCTTGCCGTAGGAGCTCTCCACCCCGGCCGCCCGGAGCAGGATCCGCCAGCGCAGGGTGACGATCAGGACCAGGAGGGTCCAGCAGACCACCGCCAGGAAGTAGAGCTCCAGGCGGATGCCTCGCAGGAGGGTGAAGAAACCGGGGCGGAGGCCCCAGCCCTCACCCAGGTCCCCGGCGGCCAGGGGTCGGGTCCCGTCGCCGGGCAGGAAGCGCCAGTCCCCCGCCTGCCAGTTCCCCTCGATGTGGCCGGGGACCAGCTCCAGCTCGCCGCCGGGCCCCGGCCGGTGCAGGAGATCCCGGGTCTCGATCTGCCCCAGGACGTAGACCACCAGGACCGCCGCCAGGGCGATCTTGAGCAAGGTGAGCCCGGCGGTCTTCAGGCGCATCGTGGGCTGCGGGGGGGGGACGAAGGGGAAGCCGAGGCGGTCAAGAAGCTAGCGGGCCCTGGCGTGGCGCTCCAGGAGTTCCAGGTTCCGGCGGCAGGCCTCCGCCACCCGGGGATCCGGGTCGCCGGCGCCCTCCCGGAGAGCCACCAGGATGGCCCGGACCGCCGTCCGCTGCAGGGTCTTCACGCCGGTGGCCGGCAGGGGGGCGTCGCGGATGCTGCGCCCCAGGCCGGCCACCAGGCGGGCGGCCACCAGGGCGTCGGGGATCGCGGCCTCGTCGATCCGGGCCAGGGCGGCGGCCAGGTTCTCCCGGTAGTCGGGCCGGTCCACCTCCCGGAGGGCGGCCTCGTAGGCGGTCACGGCGGCGGCCAGGTCCTCGCTGGGCGGGGCCTCCCGGACGCGGACCCCGGCCCGCTCGATCCAGTAGCCAGCGAAACGGGCAAGGATGGCCACTGCCCGGACACGAGCCTCGTCGTGGTCGTCGGCCAGGAGTTCCACGGTCAGCCAGGCGGTGGCCTCCAGGGTCGTCTCCAGGTCCTGGAGAGGCGTTCGGGCAATCCGTTCCAGGATGGCCAGCTCCAGGGCCCGGTGGTCCTCCAACTGGTACTCCTCCAGGGTCCGCCCCAGGGTCAGGTAGGCGCCACGGGCACCTTCGAGATAGTCCTCCGGGGGGACCCGCAGAGCGGCCCGGACGGCCGGCTCCCAACGCCCCTCGGAGGTGTCGTGGATGGCCTGGAGGTCGTGGATGGCGTAGCTGGCCGGGATGCCACTGCAGGCGGGCAGGATCGGGAGCAGGAGCAGGGCCGGAAGGAGGCGGGCAGGCAGGGAACGGGGCATGAACGGCATGGAGGAGGAATGGTGGAGGCGGCGGGAATCGAACCCGCGTCCTGGCAGGTCGCGACCAGGGCATCTACGTGTGTAGCCCGCCCTCAGTGTCTCGTCCCCAGGCTCGCTGGCGGGCCCGCCCGCCCGGGGACCAGCCCGGGAGTGTCTCGCCCGCCGGCTCCGGGCACGCCGGCGGACCAGCCCGCGTTCGTGCGCCGATCGGACCCCGCGGGCGAGGGCCCGACCAGCGTGCCACCTTTTACTAGGCGGCGAGTGCGTAGTTCGTGTTGGCAGTTATTGCCGTGCCGGGGGTTTTACGAGGCCATCCCGGCAACCTCGACACGCCACCCGGGCCGACGGTCCCTCCAGTCGAAACCGATCGCCCCCACCGTGGTGCCCGGCCATTCTACCAGTCGCGGCGGCCGAGCCCTAGCGCCGGCGGCCGGTGAGGCGGCGCAGGGTCCGCTCCGTCTCCCGCTTGCGAATCACCTCCCGCTTGTCGTGGAGGCGCCGGCCGCGGCAGAGGCCCACCTCCACCTTGGCCCAGGGGCCCCGGAAATAGACCCGGAGGGGCACCAGGGTGAGTCCCTTCTCCCGGGCCTTCTGGGCCCAGCGCAGCCACTCCCGGCGGTGCACGAGCAGGCGCCGGGGCCGGGTGGGCTCGTGGTTGTGGATGTTGCCGTGGCTGTACTCCTCGATGTGGGCGCCCACCAGCCAGAGGCCGTCGCCCCGGACCTTGACGTAGGCCTCGGCCAGGCTGATCCGGCCCGCCCGGACCGACTTGACCTCCGTCCCCCGGAGGGCGAGACCGGCCTCCAACCGGTCCAGGACCTCGTAGTCCCGTCGGGCCTTGCGGTTCTCCGCCACCAGGCGCAGGGGTCGGTCGGGCGCGGGCATCAGCAGCCGGGCGCAGCCTCTTGCAGGCCGCCTCCGGGACGCTAATCTTATGGCCCCCGACGGTGGGAAGTGCCGAAGTGGCGGAATTGGCAGACGCGCAGGCTTCAGGTGCCTGTCACCGCACAGGTGGTGGGGGTTCGAGTCCCCCCTTCGGCACCACCTTCCCCCCGCCTCCCGGGGCGTGCAGGCCAGTAGCTCCAATTGGTTAGAGCGACGGTTTCCAAAACCGTAGGTTGTGGGTTCGAGTCCTACCTGGCCTGCCAGTCCTGCCCGGGCCCCCAGGCCGGCGGCCGCTCCCCCTGCCAGAGGCGCAGGCTGCCGTCCAGGCTGCTGCTGGCCAGGGTCTCGCCGGCAGGCGTCCAGGCGAGACTGCTGACCACGTCCCGGTGCCCGTGGAGGGCGAGGAGGGCGGCGCCCCGGACCGGATCCCAGAGGCGGATCGTGCCGTCCACCGAGGCGCTGGCCAGGAGCGCCCCGTCCGGTGCCCAGGCCACGTAGCTGACCCAGCCGGTATGGCCGGGGAACTCCTGGAGCAGCCGGCCTTCCCGGGACCAGACCCGGACCCGGGCGTCCCAGCAGGCGGTGGCCAGGCGCCGGCCGTCCGGGGCGAAGGCCAGGTCCGTGACCGGCCCCCGGTGGCCCTCCAGGCTGGCCCGGAGGCTGCCGTCCCGGGCATCCCGGAGGAGGACCGGACCGGCCAGGCCGCCCGAGGCCAGGAGGGCGCCGTCGGGGCTCCACGCCACCGCCAGGACCTGGGCCGGGTGGCCCGGAAAGGTGGCCTGGACATCGCCGTCGGCCAGGGAGCGCAGGAGGACGGCCCCGTCGGGGCTGCCGTGGGCCACCAGCCGCCAGTCCGGGGAGGGGGCGCAACGGCCCCGGAGGGTCGCGTCCACCGGGTTGTCGTGGCGGAAGCGCAGGATCTCCCGGCCGCTGGCCACGTCCCAGAGGGCCAGGTCGGAGCGGTCGCCCATGCTCAGGAGGCGGCCTCCCTCCGGGTCCAGGTGCAGGTCCAGGGTGCGCTGGCCGGGATGGGCGGGCCAGGAGCGGGGGGGGGAGCCGGTTGCCTCCCAGAGGAGGACCCGGCCGTCCTGGGTGCCGGCGGCCAGGATCCGGGCGCCGGCGGCGGCGGCGTAGAGGGCCCGGTCCCCCGGGTCCCGGAGGGCCGGCACCGGGCCCCCGCGGGCGGCGCCGTCCCAGGTCCGGACCGTGCCGTCGGCCGACCCCGAGAGCAGGCGGCCCTCGCCCGCCCAGGCCACCGACCAGACCCATCCCCGGTGGCCGGTGAGAACGGCCCGGGGCTGGAGCCGGCCAGCCTCGTCGAGATCCCAGAGCCGGATCCGGCCGTCCCAGGACGCCGAGGCCAGGCGCCGGCCGGAAGGGTCGAAGGCGAGGTCCGCGATCCGGGCCTCGTGGGCCTCGGCCAGGACCAGGGGCGGGCCATCCTCCTGGAGGTCCCAGAGGTGGATGGCCCGCCTGGCCCCGGCGGCCGCCAGCCAGCGACCGTCGGCGGACAGGGCGGCGCACCAGAACTCGTCGGCACCGAGGCGGCCGAGGACCCGGAGCGGACGGCCGTCCCGGGCCCAGAGACGCACCGTGCCGTCCCAGGAAGCGGACAGGAGCGAGCTCTCCTCCCCGGGCCGGGAGCGGAAGAGGAGCCGGTACACCGGCGCCCGGTGGCCCTCCAGCACCTTCGCCTCCCCCCCCCCATCGAGGGGGAAGAGCCGGATCCGGCCGTCGTAGCAGCCGGTGGCCAGGAAGGCGCCATCGGGAGCAACGGCCACGGCCGACACCTCCCGGGGATGGTCTGGGGACTCCCAGAGCAGCTTGCCCTCGGGGACGCTCCAGAGCCGGGCCCGCCGGTCGTAGGAGGCCGTGGCCAGGCGCCGGCCGTCCGGGCTGAAGGCCAGGGCGAGGACCTGGGCGGAATGGCGCAGGACCGGACCCGGGCGCCAGGCGCCGCCGCCCCAGAGGCGGGCCGGGCCGCCCCCGGGGGCGGCGCCCCCCCCCCC
>CAYMFV010000061.1:0-11474 GCA_964389745.1 uncultured Planctomycetales bacterium
ACTCGGTGGCGTCGTAGGCCCGGGCTGGATCGGGCTCCAGGATGGGGATCTCCTGGCCGGCGACCTGGGCCTCGAGAGCGGCCGCCGCGGCCAGGAGGGGATGTTCGCCGGCCAGGATCGCCTGGCGGACCCGCTCGGCCACGGCTTCCTGCTCGGGCTGGGGAAGCTGGGCGAGACGTTCCAGGACCCGGGCGATGCGCGGGTCCTCCGGAGCCGACGCCGACGTCCCGGCGGAGGGGGCCGGGTCCTGCATGGGGAGGCAGCCGGCCGCGAGGAGAAAGGCACAGAAGGCTGCGGCCACGGCGCCAGATTACGCCAGGACACCGGGCAACAGCCAGATTTTTGCCGTCTCGGGTTTGACTCGCCGCATGGAGGAGAGTCCAATTCGCGCCAGAGACGGCGTTTCCTGCCGTTTCCCGTCCCCCCGGCACCGTCCTCGCTGGCTGCACGTCCCTGTCTCCACGTGCGATCGCGGGTGCTGGTGACCGGTCGGGGAGCATCGAAAACCCGAACACGAGAAGGAGCCATGGCTGCGAAGAAGAAGGCCCGGAAGAAGGCGGCGCCCCGGCGGTCCACGCGGACCGCTGCGACCCGGCGTCGCAAGAAGGCCACCCCCGCCGAGTTGATCATCTCCAAGAGCCGGACCAAGGGTGCGGTGAAGAAGTGCAACGTGTCCAGCGACTTCTACGGCGCCTTGGATGCGTACGTGCGCAACGCCATCGCCGCCGCCGAAGCGCGGGCAACGGCCAACGGCCGCAAGACCCTGCGCCCGCAGGACCTCTGATCCGGCCACCCGCCTCGGCGGGAATCTGGAAATCGGGCGGCACGTCGCGGCAGACCGCGGCGTGCCGTCTCTTCGTCAGGCGTCGGCCGGAGGCCGGCGACGAAAGGCCGCCGCCCGCAGGTACAGGGGCACCGGCGGCGGCTCCTGCCACAGCCCGGGCAGGTTACGGGCCAGAGCCAGGAGGTCGGCCGCCCGGGGCCGGCAATGCGGTTCCAGGACCTGCACCGGCACGCCGGCCAGTTCCGGATCGCCCAGGAGCAGGGCTCCAGGCGGGACCGCGGGCGCGCCGCGCCGGGGCAGCACCCGGGGGGGGGTGAGCACCTCGACACCGCTTCCGGCGCGCCGGTAGGCGGCGTGATAGACCTCCTGGCGATAGGCATCCAGGAGGACGTGCACCTCGGCGCCGGCCGGCGCGTGCAGGGCCAGGGCCTGGAAGCTGCACAGACCCGCCACCGGGATGTCCAGGAAGGCGGCCAGCACCCGGCCGGCGGTGCAGGCGATGCGCAGGCCGGTGTAGGAGCCCGGACCCGTGCCCACGAGGATGCCGCCGAGCTCCCGCCGGCGGATGCCGGCGGCAGCCAGCAGCGCCGCCACCTCGACGATCACCGAGCGGCCTCGCTCGCCGGTGAAGCTCCGCTCCCCCAGGAGGGGGGGGGAAGCGCTGTCCGGGCGGAGCAGGCCGAGAGCCAGGGAGGAAGCCGCCGAGGACAGCTCCAGGGCGAGGATCGGGCCGGCGGGCAGCGCCATCGGCCCTCAGGCGAGGATGCCGTCGGCGGCGGCGGCGGCGCGCAGCCGGGTCAGGGCGGCCTCCACCAGGGCGGCCTCCTCGGCCTCGGCCATGAGGCGCAGGCGGGCCTCGGTGCCCGAGAAGCGGACCACCAGCCGGCCGCGGCCGGCCAGCTCCTCCTCCAGGGCCTGGACCTCGGCCTGGAGGCGGGGGAGCTCCTCCAGGCGACAGCGGCGCTTCACCGGCAGGTTCTCCAGGCGCTGGGGGAGATCCCGGTAGTCGGCAGCGAAGTCCTGGGGCGCGATGCCGGCCTCCTGGATGGCCTGGGCGACGCGCAGGAAGGTGTAGAGGCCGTCGCCCCGGTAGTCGTGGTCGGCACCGAAGAGCAGGTGGCCGGACTTCTCGCCGCCGAGGCGCAGGTCCTCGGCGCGCATGGCGACCGCTACGTGGCGGTCCCCGACCGGTACGCGCAGGAGCTCGATCCCGGCCGCCGCCAGGCTGCGTTCCAGGGCCAGGTTGCTCATCACGGTGGCGACCACCTTGTTGCCGGGGAGGCGGCCCCGGGCGCCGTAGTGCCGGCCGAGACCCGCGAGCAGGGTGTCGCCGTCCAGGACCCGGCCCTGGGCATCGGCCAGGAGCCCCCGATCGCCGTCGCCGTCCAGGGTCAGGCCGATGCTGGCCTGCAGCTCGACCGTGGCCCGGGCCACCACCTCGGGGTGGACGGCGCCGCAACCCTCGTTGATGTTGCGGCCGTCGGGGCGGTGATGGATGGGCAGGGCCTCGGCCCCGAAAGCCCGCAGGACCCGGGGACCGATCTGGGAGCAGGCGCCGTTGGCGCAGTCCAGGACCACCTTCCAGTCCCGGAGCTCCAGCTCCGGGAAGGCCTCGCTCCGCAGCCAGGCCACGTAGTCGCCCACCAGGGCCTTGGCCCGGCGGGCCCGTCCCCGCTGCTCCGCAGGGGGGGGGACGGTATCGGCCCGGAGAGCGTCCTCCAGGGCCAGCTCCTCGGCGTCCGGGAGCTTGGCGCCGTCGCCGGCCAGGAGCTTGATGCCGTTGTCGGCCGCCGGGTTGTGGGAGGCGCTGACCACGACGCCGCAGCAGAAGTCGCCGGCGGCGGTCAGGTAGGCGATGCAGGGCGTCGGCGCCAGGCCGACGATCTCGCAGTCCACTCCCTGGGTGAGGAGACCTTCCACCAGGGCGGCGGCCAGGGTCTCGCCGCTCTCCCGTCCGTCGTGGCCCACCACCACCCGGGTGGCCTCTCGGCCCTCGGGAGCCCGGTCCAGGAGGCGTGCCCCGAGGATGCGCCCGAGGCGCTCCAGGGTCGAGGCCGTCAGGGGCTCCTCGCCGGCCCGGCCACGGATGCCGTCGGTTCCGAAGAGGCGTTCGCTCAAGGCTGTTCCTTCCTCCGCACCTCCACCGTCCCTCCCTCCGGATCCAGGGGGTGGACACGCAGGGCCCTGGTCAGGCGCTCCCATTGCTCCTGGTCCACGGCTCCCCAGAAGTCCCACTCCACGGGCAGCTGCCAGGTGCTCTGCTGGAGGGAGGTGATCTGGGACAGGTTCACGTAGAAGATGAGGTGGTCCCGGATCCAGGCCTCGTCGAAGACCAGGGTGAGACCCGGTTCCTGGCGCAGCTCCGCCACCCAGCGCTGGGTGAAGGGGGCCACCTCCCAGTCGCCGCCCACGGGATCGCCGAGGGTCGCCAGGCGCTCCGGGGTGACCTCGAACTCCACCCGCTGGGGATCCCGGAAGCGGACCGGGAGGACCACCCGGACCTCCGGTGGCTCCATGGTGATGCGCTGCCGGGCGAGCTCCGGGTGCAGGCGCCGGGTGAGGCGCAGGTTCTCCAGCTCGCTGCCGGTGAGCTCCAGGGGCTCCAGGATGGCCGGTGGTGGCGAACCCCGCTCCGCCGCCTCGATCTGGCGCCGGAGCCGCTCCATGGCCATGGCCGGCCCCCGCAGGGTGACGGTGTTCACCTCCGGGAAGAGCAGCTCCTGGGGCAGGAGCCGGTACTCCTCGGCCGGCTGACCCCGGACCCGGAGGTGCTCCGGGCGGAGGGCCAGGGTGCGGCTGGCGAGCTGCTCCAGGCGCACGGAGAAGGTGCGGCCCTCCCGGGGCACGTTCCGGAGCAGGAACTCGGCCATGTCGGCCCGGGACCACGTCAGGTCCAGGGCGTCCTCCTGGCGGGTGATCTCCTGCCGGGCCGCGTCCACCGCCGGCCGGTACACGGCCCGGGCGGCCGACAGGAAGGCCTCCACGTCGTTCCGCGGCCCCCGGAGCTGGAGGCGCACGGTCTCGCCGGGGGCCGGCTCCACCAGGACCCAGCCCTCGGGCACGTCCACCACCAGGAGACCGCCGCCGCTCTCCCGGCCCGCCGGCGCCTCCACCACCCGCAGGTCCAGGTCCTGCTCCACCGTGATCGAGTCCCGGACCGTCCACCAGAGGGCGAAGGCCAGGGCCAGGGCCAGGAGCTTGCGGCCCGGGTCCCGGAAGAGCAGGCGGTGCAGGGAGGGCAGCCTCACGCCTCCGCCTCCTCCTCCCCGGCGGGCAGGTAGCGGGTGGCCAGGAGAGCATCCTCGCCGCCCTCCTCCGGGGCGGGCTTCGCCTCGGCGCTGGCTGGGCCTTCCACGGCGCTGCTGGCCCCGGATCGGCGCTGCTCGGCGGCCAGGAGGGCGGCCAGGCGTTCCTCGATCTGGTCCAGGGGGATCCGCTGGTAGAGCCGTCCGCCGGCGCACAGGGAGATCTGGCCCGTCTCCTCGCTGACCACGAGGCTCACCGCGTCGGTTTCCTCGGTGATGCCCAGGGCTGCCCGGTGTCGGGTGCCCATGCGCCGCTGGACATCGGGGTTCTGGGTCAGGGGCAGCAGCGCCGCCGCGGCCGCCACCCGGTCCTCGCGGATGACCACGGCGCCGTCGTGGAGGGGGCCACCGGGGAAGAAGATGGTCTCCAGGAGGATGGCCGACACCGGCGCGTCCAGGCGCACGGCGTTCTCCATGTAGGGATCCAGGCTCACGCCCCGCTCGAAAGTGATCAGGGCGCCGGTGCGCTCCCGGGCCAACCGGGCGGCGGCGGTGGCCACCTTGTTCACCACCGCCTCCCGGGTGGTCTGCCGGTTGGCGCTCAGGATCCGGAAGATGCCTGTCTGGCCGAAGCGGCTGATGCCCTGGCGCAGCTCGGGCTGGAAGAGGATGGCCAGGATCAGGACCAGGGCCGGCGTGATCCGGCGCAGGATCTCCTCCAGGACCGGCACGCCCAGGGTCATCTTCAGGGCGCTGAAGGCCACCAGGGCGAGGAGCAGGAAGACCACCAGGCCCCGGAGGACACCCACGCCCCGGGTGCTGCGCAGGAAGCGCAGGAGGGCGTAGATGCCCACCGCCAGGAGGACGATCTCGACCACCGCCTGGGCCGGGTTCGGGCCCAGGTCCAGCCATCCCGGCAGGACGGAGGACTGCGGCGCAGCGGCGAAGGCGAGGGTCATGACGGAGCCGGCGGGGCAGCCGTGGCCGCCCGGACCTCGGGATCCAGGGCGTGGGCCGCCGCCCCGGCGGCGTGGGCGGCCCGGAGGGCGTCCCAGGCGGGCTGGCCCCGGTGCAGGCGCAGGATAGCGGCCCCCCGGGCGGCGCACAGGGCGGCCGCTCCGGCGGTGGCCGCGTCCCGGGCCGCCGGGGCGAGCCCGGGCAGGACCGCCGCCAGGAAGGACTTCCGGGAGGGACCGGCCAGGATGGGGAAGCCCAGGGCCCGGAGGGCGTCAAGCCGGCCCAGGAGCTCCAGGGTCTGGCCGGCGTCCTTGGCGAAGCCGAAGCCGGGATCGAGGAGGATCCGGGTCGCCGGCACTCCTGCCGCCAGGGCCCGGGGCACCCGGGCCGCCAGCTCGTCGGCGACCTGGCCCAGGAGGAAGGCGTACCGGCAGCGCCGCTGCATGTCCGCCGGGGTGCCCCGCATGTGCATCAGCACCAGACGGGCACCGGCGGCGGCCGCCACCGCCGCCATCTCCGGGTCGGACAGGGCGCTGACGTCGTTGACCATGCTGGCGCCGGCGGCCAGGCAGGCCGCTGCCACGGTCGCCGAGCGCGTGTCCACGGACAGGGCGGGTCCCAGGTCCTGGACCGCCTCCAGGGCCGGGAGGAGGCGGCCGAGCTGGACCTCGGCCGGCACCGGCGGAGCTCCCGGTCGGGTGCTCTCGGCGCCGAGGTCGAGCCAGGCGGCCCCCTCGGCGGCGTGGGCAGCTGCCTCGGCCCGGACCCGCTCGCCGTCCACCTGCCCCCCCCCGGAGAGGAGACGGCCACCGTCGCTGAAGGAGTCCGGCGTCAGGTTCAGGATCGCCATCCAGACGGGCGCGGGCAGCGGCCGGGCCCAGGCGCGCCGGGCGGTGTCCAGGCGGGCGGCGATCCAGTGGGCCCGTGCCCGGGGGTCCTCCGGGTCGCCGGCCGCTGCCTCCGGGTCCACGGGCCGGGGACCGGCCGCCAGCCGGTAGGTCCAGGAACCGTCCGGGAGAGGGTCGCCGGCCTCCACGCCGAGCTCCCGGAGCAGGGTCGCGGCTGCTCCAGGACGAGGGCCTCTCCAGAGTCCCCCCCCCAGGGGGATGGCGTGGTGGGGGAGATCCGGGTGGGGGAGCTCCCACGGCTCCATGTCAGGCCGGGGAGAGCCCTTCCTGCCCGGGGCTGGTCAGGCCGGGAGCCTCCGGACTCGGACGCCGGGACAGGGGAGTCGTCGCCGGCACCGGCGGCGGCTCCGGCGGATCCGGCGACGGCCGCAGGCTCTCCGGGTCGGCTCCGTGCACCAGGGCCTCCACCTCGTCGCCGTGCAGGGTCTCCAGACGCAGCAGGGCCTGGGCCACCCGCTCGACGGCGTCCCGGTGCTGGAGGATGAGATCCCGGGCCCGGTCGTGGGCCTCGCCGAGGATCCGGGCCACCTCCTCGTCGATCTCCCGGATCGTCGCCTCGCTGTGCTCCCGGCTCGTGAAGATCTCGGCGCCCAGGAACTCGCTGCCGTGGCGCTCCGAGAAGTTGATCGGCCCGATGCGCTCGCTCATGCCCCACTCGGTGACCATCAGACGGGCGAGCTGGGTGGCGCGCTGGATGTCGTTGGCCGCCCCCGAGGTGATGTCGTTGCAGAAGAGGTCCTCGGCCACCCGGCCGCCGTAGAGCACCACCAGCTCGTCCCGGACCCGGTTCCGGGTCATGTGCAGGAGGTCCTTCTCGGGCAGCATCATGGTGGCGCCCAGGGCCATGCCCCGGGGGATGATGGTCACCTTGTGCACCGGCTCGCTGTGCTCGCAGAGGGTGCTGACCACCGCGTGCCCGGCCTCGTGGAAGGCAGTGATGCGCTTGTCCGCCGGGTCCATGACCCGGGACTTCTTCTGCCGGCCGAAGCGCACCTTGTCCCGGGCCTCCTCCAGGTCGTCCTGGGTGACGGCGTTGCGATCCTGCATGGCCGCCGAGATGGCGGCCTCGTTGACCAGGGCCGCCAGCTCCGCCCCGGAGAAGCCGGGTGTACCCCGGGCGATGGCCCGCAGGTCCACGCCCGGCGCCAGGCTGACCTTCTTGGAATGCACCTTGAGGATCTGCTCCCGGCCCTTGACGTCGGGCAGGTCGATGACGATCTCCCGGTCGAAGCGTCCCGGGCGCAGCAGGGCCGGATCCAGGACGTCGGGCCGGTTGGTGGCGGCAATGACGATGATGCCCTGATCGGTGCCGAAGCCATCCATCTCGACGAGGATGGCATTCAGGGTCTGCTCCCGTTCGTCGTGCCCCCCCCCCATGCCGGAGCCGCGCTTGCGGCCGACGGCGTCGATCTCGTCCAGGAAGACGATGCACGGCGCCGACTCCTTGGCCTGCTTGAAGAGGTCACGGACGCGGCTGGCGCCGACGCCCACGAACATCTCCACGAAGTCCGAGCCGCTGATCGATAGGAAGGGCACGTCCGCCTCGCCGGCGATGGCCTTGGCCAGGAGGGTCTTGCCGGTGCCCGGCGGGCCGACCAGGAGGACGCCCCGGGGGATGCGCCCGCCGATGCGCTGGAACTTCCCCGGGCTCTTGAGGAACTGGATGACCTCCCCGACCTCCTCCTTGGCCTCCTCGATCCCGGCCACGTCGTCGAAGGTCACGCCGGTCTTCTTCTCCTTGTTGTAGAGCACCGCCCGGGAGCGGCCGAAGGAGAGCAGGCCCTGGCCCTGGCCCCGCATCTGGCGCATGAAGAAGAACCAGAACAGGCCCAGGATGAGGAGGATCGGGCCGAAGGTGCCGAGGAAGTACACGAGCATCGAGTTGCCCTCCTCGGTCCGCAGGCCCTGGTCCAGGTCGAAGACCAGGCCGTCCTCGATGGCCGCGCCGTGCTCCCGGAGGACCGCCACCAGGCGGGCGACGTCGAGACTCCCGGACTCGGGGCCGACCACCTCGGCGTAGTGGTCCCGGGCATCGCTCCGGTAGTCGACGAAGAAGCGTTGCTCCTCCAGGAGGGGCGAGTCGGGCCGGCGCGGATCCTGGAGGCGGCGCACCAGGACGGGGTAGGCCCGAACCGGGACGAGGACGCCCTCCTGCACCTTCTCCAGGAAGCTCTCCACGAGCAGGGGCTCGGTGTCCAGCCGCCGGGCCGCCAGGGCCCGGACCCGATCGTGGACGGCGGTGGTGTCCGGGACCGTCACCGTGAACTTCTGCTCCACCTCCTGGCCTTCCTGTTCCACCCGCATCGTGCCGGCGAAGCGGGTGGGGGGGCGTTCCACGACCCCGGTGATCCGCCCGGTGTAGAGCTGGTACCAGAAGGCGTCCTCGCTGATCTCGTGGGAGGTGGTACCCGGCCCCAGGATCAGGAGCAGGAGGATCAGCGAGGTCCCGAGGATCAGGAAGGGACCGAAGGGCCGGCGTCCCTCCTTCTTCTGGGGGGGCTGCCGGTCGGGTTCGCGCCCTTGCTGGTGCTGGTCGGTCATTTCTGGTCCCCCTCGGGAGACGGGCCCGCCTGTGGATTGGGGTAGGCCAGGGCAGCGGCGACTTCCATCGCCACCTGCTCGGCCATGTCCGCCAGGAGCTCGGCGAAGGCCGAGGAGGCGTTCTCGCCGGCCGCCGGCAGGAACTCCAGGCTGCGACGCACGCGCCCCTCCCGGAGCGTCGTGCCCCCCGCGTCCGTCAGGCTCCAGTGTACCTCCAGGGTGGAGCTCCCGAGGGATGCGCCGCCAGCCGCGTCCCTTACGGGCGCCGAGCGGAAGGGCTGGCGGATCTCGGTCCGGAGGACCAGGTCGGCCTCTTCGGGGCTGCCCAGGCGGACCTCGAGCTGGCGCTGGAGATCCTGGCGCAGGGCACCGGTCAGCTCGGCTTCCAGGCCGCGCCAGCGGCTCACGTTCCGGGCTCCGGGCACCGCCAGCACCCGGCCACGGCCGACGGCGGGGTCCAGGACCCGATAGCCGCAGGCGGCGCCCAGGAGGAGCAGGGCGGCGGCGGCGGGCCTGAGCCCCTTCATCCCTCGTTCTCGCCGGGAGCCGGAGGCAGTGGCGGATCCTTGGGCGGCAGGGCCTCGAGCCGGGCCTGGGCCTCGCTGGCGGCCTGGGTGCTGGCGTGGCCGATGGCCCGCTGGTAGTGCAGGCGGGCGCCCCGGGTGTTGCCGATGGTGGCGTAGTAGTCCCCGATGAGGAGTTCGTGGGCGGCGAGCATCTCCTCGAGCTCGGCGACCACGGCCCCGGCCTCCTCCCGGTGGAGACCCGAGGGGTAGCGGCGGAGGTACTCCCGGAGCTGGTTGCGGGCCCGCTCGATGAGGTTGCCGTCCACCCACGGCCCCTCGATGCGCCGGTACAGGCTCATGCCCAGGCGGAAGGTGGCGAGATCCGCCCATGCGGAGCTGGAGTGCTGGCGCAGGAGGAGGCGGAAACTGTCCTCGGCGCTCTCGAAGTCGCCCGCGGCGTAGTGGTACTCCCCGACCCGGGCCAGGGCCTCGGCGGCGTGCTCGCCCATGGGCGCCAGGGTGGCCAGGTTGGTGAGGGTTGCGGCCCCGCGACTGCGCTCGGTGAAGATGCCAAAGACCCGGTGCTGGCCGTCCAGGAACTCCAGGCCGGCCTGGAAGAGGCGGTCCTCGACGACCCGGGAGTCCGCGGTGGGGCCCTGGAAGCGCAGGTAGTCCTGGTAGTTGCGGATCGCCTCCCGGATGTCTCCCCGGGCCCAGGCGATGTCCCCGGCCAGGCGGCTGTACTCCCCCTGGGCCGAGCGGTCGAACCAGTCCCGCTCCAGGGAGTCCAGGAGATCCCAGGCCTCGTCCGGGTCGCCCTGCTTCAGGGCCTCCCGGGCCGGCTCCAGGGCCGAGACCGCGTAGGGCTCGGGGGGCGGGCTGCTGCAGGCCGCCAGGGCCAGGGAAGCCAGGAGGAGGCTGGGGAGGGTGCGGCTCAAGGGTGGATGGCGGCGAGTCGACCGAGGCGGGGACGGAGCCAGTTCCAGGCCCGGGGTGGCCGTTCCAGGTGCCAGGCCAGGAACTCGCCCAGGATTGTAAGGACCTCCAGGTGGGCCCGCCGGCTCGGGGGCGGCGGCGGCGGTGCCTCGGCCCGGACCGCCGCCCGGAGGCGTCGGAGCCAGCTCAGGGCGGGACGGGAGAGACGCCGGCCCTGCCCCCCCCCGCTGGCCCGGGTGCCTTCGGCCACCAGGCCGCCGGCGGCGTGGGAGAACCAGGCGGTGGGGCCCCCCGGGCGGCCCGGCGCCTCCTCCAGGATCGGGGCGAGACCCAGGAGGTCGAGGCCCTGGAGGATGGCGGTGCCCAGGCGGGGACCCGCCGCTGCCCCCCGGTCCAGGTCCCGGAGAACGCCCAGGAGGTAGTCACAGGCCGCGGCCGCCGGCATCCCGGGGGGGGCGGCCAGCTCGGCCAGCTCCGCGGCCACGGCCGCCACCCCCAGGCGCTCCGGGTCCCGGGCCAGGCCCGGGAAGGCCTCGAGGAGCTCGGCCCGCCAGAGGGATCGCAGCTCCGCCTTGTCGGAGCCGCCGTACTCGATCTCCACGTGGTGCCAGGTGTCCAGGACACCAAGCAGGCCGCTCTTGGGCCGGCAGGCGCCCCGGGCCAGGAGGCCCACGGTGCCGGCCGCCGGGGTCAGGACCCGGAGCACCAGGGAGGTCTCCGACCAGGGCCAGGAGCGGAGGACGACGGCCCGGCTGCGCTGGCGTCTCACGCCTCCTCGTCTCCGCCCACCCGCCGCACCCGGACCCGGCGGACCCGGCGCTCGTCGGCCTCCACCACTTCCAGGAGGACGCCGTCCTCCCGGACCTCCTCGCCGGCCTCGGGGATGTGCCCGAAGCGGTCGAAGAGCAGGCCGCCCAGGGTGTCGAAGTCCTCGTCCTCGGGCAGATCGGTGTCGAGGACCTCGTTGAGGTCGGAGATGGGCATCCGGCCGTCCACCAGGAGCTCCCCGGGACCGATCCGCTCCACCGCGGGTCCCTCGCCCTCGGGGTCGTGCTCGTCCTCGATCTCGCCGACGATCT
This sequence comes from uncultured Planctomycetales bacterium, assembly GCA_964389745.1. Lineage (GTDB taxonomy): Bacteria > Planctomycetota > UBA1135 > UBA1135 > UBA1135 > CAYMFV01. The sequence goes on from CAYMFV010000061.1 coordinate 10,957, forward strand.
CCTCCAGGAGGTCCTCGATGGTGACCACGCCGGCGGTGCCGCCGTACTCGTCGACCACCACCGCCAGGTGTACCCGGCGGCGGCGCATCTCCTCGAGGAGGGGCACCACCCCGGTGGTCTCCGGCACCAGGTAGGGCGGGCGCATCCGGGAGCGGACCGGCTCCCGGTCCAGGTCCACGCCGTCGCCCAGGTCCTGGAGGACGTCCTTCACGTAGAAGACGCCGACGATCCGGTCCAGGTTCTCCTCGTAGACGGGGATCCGGGAATGGCCCTCCTCCCGGGAGAGGCGCAGGGTCTCGGCGACGCTGGCCTCGGCGGGCACCGCCGTGACCTCGGTGCGGGGCGTCATCACCGCCGCCGCATCGGTCTCGGGCATGGCCAGGATGCGCTCGATCATGCGCCGCTCCCCGTCGGTGAGGGGGGTCTCCCGGCCGCTCTCCAGGATGGCTGCCACCAGGCCGGCGGCGACGCTGGCCGGGCGGGAGCCTGGGGCCTCTCCGGGGCGCCCGGCCAGGAGG